>JAGQPC010000647.1 GCA_020426925.1 Planctomycetales bacterium
ATCTTTATTGACGATATGGGATATGCCGACATAGGACCTTTTGGTGCGAGAGACTACCCGACGCCGAATCTTGATCGAATGGCAGCCGAAGGCATGCGATTTACCGACTTCCAGGTTTCGTCCGCTGTTTGCTCGGCGTCGAGATCGGCGCTGGTTACGGGCTGTTACCACACTCGAATTGGAATCCACGGAGCACTCGGCCCTGCAGCGAAAATCGGCATCAACGAAAACGAAATGACGATCGCCGAACTTTGTAAGCAAAAAGGATACGCGACTGCGTGCTACGGCAAGTGGCATCTGGGGCATAACCCAAAGTTTTTGCCAACGAACCATGGTTTCGACGAGTACTTTGGGCTGCCTTACTCAAACGACATGTGGCCGTATCATCCAGGCGTTCGCCATCTCACGATGGAAGAACGTCTCCAACATTGGCCTCACTTGCCATTAATTGACGGCACGGAAGTCGTCAATCCTCAGGTTACGGGCAAAGATCAAGAGCTGCTGACGAAACAATACACCGAACACGCCGTTGACTTTATTAATCGCAACCACGACAAGCCGTTTTTGATTTACCTGCCTCACAGCATGGTTCATGTGCCGCTGTATGTTTCTGATCAATTCAAAGGCAAAAGTGGAGCGGGTCTTTTCGGCGACGTAGTGATGGAAGTCGACTGGTCGGTCGGCGAGATCCTCGCGGCACTCAAAGAGCACAGTATCGACGACAACACATTGGTGATCTTTACGACGGACAACGGACCGTGGCTCAGTTATGGGGACCATGCCGGATCAGCCGAACCTCTACGGGAAGGCAAGGGAACGATGTTTGAAGGCGGCTGCCGAGTTCCCACGCTAATGCGTTGGCCATCAAAGATTACTGCCGGGGCCACGTGTGACGAACTCGCCACAACCATGGACATTTTGCCGACGATGGCCGCGTTGATCGACGCAAAGCTCCCCGATCACGCGATCGACGGAAAAGACATTCGCTCATTGATGTTCGGTGAGCCAGACGCAAAATCGCCCTACGAGAACTTCTATCACTACTACGCGAATAATCAGCTTCAAGCCGTTCGTGATCGTCAATGGAAGTTACACTTTCCTCATCAGTATCGAACGATGGCCGGCAAACCGGGAGGGACGAACGGGATTCCCAACGATTACGAGCAACGAAAAACGGGGCTTGAACTCTACGATCTCAAGAACGACGTTTCGGAAACGACAAACGTCGCTGACAAGCATCCCGAAATCGTTGCAAGATTAAAAGACGCCGGTGAAGTCGCACGAGGTCTATTCGGAGATTCGCTCACGGATCGCAAATCCGGCACAGGCTCGCGACCCGTTGGACGTCTCGGCCCTAACGACGAACGACTTCCGCTCATCACAACTCCGTAGCTGTAGGCTCGGAAAAAGCGGCGAGAATGGTTGGGAACACCAGAAAGCGTGACGCCGCGCAGTTCCGGCTGTCAGAATTCAATCACCTGGTGAGCCGTGATTCACAGCCAAGCTTCACCACGCTCAGCCGGAACAGTGCGGCAGTCAAGTCAAACAATAACCACAGCCTATACGCCGCTCGTTCCGAGCCTACAAAAGTCGAACACAGGGCTACTTTGATGTCTGAATTCCGTCGTTTTTTTGTGCCAGGCGGGACGTACTTCTTTACGTTGGTAACGTACGACCGGAAACCGATTCTTACGACGGAGGACGGACGATTCTATTTGCGCGTTGCCATTGAGCACGTTCGCCAGAAGAGACCGTTTGAAATCTTCGCAACCGCATTGCTGCCAGATCATTGGCATCTCGTTATGCGGTTGCCGCAAGATGACTTCGCTTATTCAACTCGCATTCGACGAATCAAAGACGAATTCACGACTCGTTGGCGAAAGACGCACTTGCCAGAGGCACCGGTCACAAGTGCGCAATACTACCGAGATGAACGAGGCGTATGGCAGCCCCGGTTTTGGGAACACACCGTTCGGGACGAAGACGATCTGGAACGCTGTGTCGATTACATTCACTGGAATCCGCGCAAGCACGAACTGGTATCGCGTGTCCGTGATTGGAAGTGGTCCTCGTTCCACCGCTTCGTAGCCTCTGGACATTATCCGATCGATTGGGGCGGAACCGCTCCCCAAACTATTCTTGAAACGGACGATTGGGGTGAACCGTAACGACGTAGGCTCGGAACAAGCGGCGAGAACGTTTTGCATTACCGGAAACTTCGACGCCGCGCAGTTCCGGCTGTCAAAACCAAGTGCCGCACGATTTCGGTCCATCAAACCACACTGTACGCGCTCAGCCGGAACAGCGCGGCAATCGAGTCAAAAGAGATCAATGCGAATTCGCCGCTCGTTCCGAGCCGAGCCTACTCAATCCAGATAAGCGAATTCGTTGAGGTTGAAGATGACGAGGCAAACTTGCGCGAGGCCACGAGTACGAGGGTCGACATCGCTAGGCTGCAGGTCGGGTTCGTAGTTTTCGTAGGCCGGAGCGATTTCGATAAAATCGTACGGTTCACCGGTCTTTTCCGCCATCACTGTTCGCGGCAGCTCGCTTTGGTAAGTTCGAGGCGGATACTGCTTACCGTCTTCTTCCTTGGTCGCGTCGGCCCAGTGTTTGATACACATGGCAAGCTCTTCGCCCGTAGGACGGCGGCCGAGAGCATCTTTGAAAGCTTGTTCAATGATTTGAGACTCATCGCCACCATCGCGAATTAATCGATCGGCAAACACCAACGCTCGATCCTGAGCTTCTTCCGCATTGAATAGCGTTAACGCCTGTGGTGTAACGGTCGAAGTCTCGCGACTTTCACACGACTTGTCCGGGCCCGGTTGATTGAAAGTTTCCATGAACGGGTCACGCAGACCGCGGATTTTTTCCGCGTAGATCGTGCGTCGATTTCTTTGGCTCCGCAAAGGATCGGGCTCATAGACAGATGCGCTGCCACCCATGATCTGACGAGGCTGCATGGCAACTTCCATATTAATGTCAGGCCGACATGGAACACCTCCAACTTGTCGATTCAGTTCGCCACTAATCGCAAGCATCGCATCGCGAAGTTCCTCAGCTGACAGGCGGCGAGGCGCAAAGACAGCGTACGTTTCGTTCGTTGGATCCTTATCGGCAAGGGCCGTGGGGTCGGGACACCGCGCCGATCGGCGATACGCTTCGGACGTCACAATCAGCTTGTTGAGCTCCTTAATCGACCAATCGTTTTCAACAAACCAGTGGGCGAGAAAATCAAGCAACTCAGGATGTGTCGGCAGCTTGCCGGTTGAACCAAGGTTGTTGGGATTGCCCGCAATGCCTCTTCCAAAATGCCACGACCAGACGCGATTGACGATTACACGAGCGGTCAGTGGATTACTTGCGTCAACAATCCAATCAGCCAGCGCAGTTCGACGCTTACCCTTCCCCGCAGGAAACGCAAACGCCGACATCTCGCCAAGCGATTCTGCAGCACTGAGCGCACCCGGCGTCACGGAATCACCACGAGAATATGCGTCGCCGCCGTTGAGAATTGTGTCGGGTTCGATCTCGCCTTTGTCCCACGGATCGGCTGGCGGATGAATTCGCTTGAGAACGTTCGGGCGTTCAATCGTTTTGCCCGTGTAGACCGCGAACGCGGCAGGCTCTGTTTTTTGCAGTTCCCAAGTGTGCCGAGAAATATTCTTGTTCATCCGAGCCAGCGACGCTTCGTCTCCTGGGCTGAGGCCGTTGTCTCCTGTTTTCGCGTCGGCCGTTTCCTGCTTTCGGTTCTTGCGAACGCGTTCGTTCAGCTCATCGCGTTGCTTTTCGTACGCAGCAATTTTGGCTCGAGTCCATCGGTCGGCAGCTTCAAATCCGTTCCGATTTTCGACCGGCAAGAATGGCGTATCGGTTTCTGCAAACTGCGTGGTCGTAAACACGGCCATCATCCGGTAGTAGTCTCGAGTCGGCACCGGATCGAACTTGTGGTCGTGACACTTGGCACATTGCAGAGCGTGGCCCAAGAACGTTTGCCCGACTGAATCAGTGACGTCATCGAGCCACTGCTGACGAGTGACTCGAAAGACACTCATCGCCGTCTGTTCCCACGGCCCCATCCGCAGGAACCCTGTCGCGATCCGCATTTCGCCGTTGTCGGGCTCGATTTCATCGCCAGCAATTTGTTCTCGCGCAAAATCGTTGTACGGCTTGTCGTCATTGAATGCACGAATGACATAGTCACGATACCGCCACGCATTCGGCCGAGTGAAATCGTTTGCGAAACCCGCAGTGTCGGCGTAGCGAGCAACGTCCAACCAGTGCCGCCCGAAGTGCTCGCCGTAGTGCGGCGTTGACATTAGCTTAGTAGCGAATTCCAACACCGCCGTACTCGGATCATTTTTCGCGTAATCGTTCTCGAACGCAGCGACAGTTTCATCAAAGACCTTGGGAGGCAGGCCGGTCAGTCCAAAACTGAGTCGTCGTGCGAGCTCAGTCGCCGTTGCGAGCGGTGCTGCTGTCAGACCGGCATTTTTCAAGCGCCGATCGATGAACCAATCGATCGGATGAACGTCGGTTGGTGGTTGAACTACACGAACCGGCTGATACGCCCAAAGATGCTTCGATTGATAACGACGTTCCGTCCACGCGCCGGAAAGTCCACCTGATGTCCGGACAACGACACCTTCAGCGTATTCGTTTTGGATCTGCGCAATCCGTTCGCCGTCCGGCCATGGTGCACCTTCGTCTATCCATTGTCGAATCCAAGCAATCTGATCAGCCGAGAGTTTTTCCGATTCTTTTGGAGGCATCTCGAAGCCTTGCTCGCGTCGAGTTACGACCGCGTGCAAAATGCTTTCTCGACCATTGCCCGGAATGATTACCGCCTCGCCAAAGTTCTCGCCGCCTCGGATCATCGATTCGCGAGAACGAATATCAAAGTTCGACGCGATATCTTCGGGATCGGCGCCGTGGCAAGCGACACACTTTTCGGTAAACAGCGGCTGCAGCTTGAGCGCAAACAGTTTTTCACCGTCTGACGGATCCGCAGCGGTCGTCAAATCGCAAATGGCAAGCAGCAAAAAACAGACTGGAAGACACGATTTCATTCCCACATCATATACAGAATCGCTCGCCGGATCACGATGCGTTACAGCAAGCCTTCGATCTGCAGAGCTGTTCTTTAATGGGTGGCTGGTGGTCGAGCGTGAGCGAGCCCCCAGCACCGATCTCGGCAGCTCGTTAATGCTTGACGTCGGTCAACACCAGCTATTGCAACACGCGATCATTGCCGCGCGGTCGGCAGATTGGCGCCGATATCTTTCCGCCACTGTTCCAGCCGTCGATACATTTCGGCCGTTTCGCGTGAGTGCTCGGCGGAAATGTCGTGCTTTTCTGATGGATCGGTGGCCAAATTGTATAGTTCGCGTCGATCGTCTTCGTAGTAATGGACAAGCTTCCAGTCACCAGACCGAATCGCACTGCCCGGCGTCATTCGCGGATAGTAGTGCGGAAAATGCCAGTGAAAATCTCGGTCGCTAAGTTTTGCTGATGGCGCGTCGATCAAAGGCATTAGGCTTATGCCGTCGAGCTCCGAACTCGAATCTTCCTTCACAGCGTCGCCAAGCATCTCGCGAAACGTTGGAAAGAAATCTTCTGATCGGCACAGCTCGTGAGTTTCGCCAGCAGGCTTTTCTGGCCACCGAATTAGCAGAGGAATACGAACACCGCCTTCATAAAGCGTTCCTTTTCCAGATCGCAGCGGAGCGTTGCTAGTGGGAACGATCGAACGCTGATCAAAGTCGACTCCTCCATTGTCGCTGGTGAAAACGACGATCGTGTTTTCCGCGAGTCCTTGTCGTTCAAGTTCATCGAGCACTCGACCTACATTGTGGTCCATGCGATTCACCATCGCCGCGTAAGTCGGATCCTTATGCCGAGCTCCGGCAGGCTTTCGGCGAAAACGATTCACGAGATCGTCCGGAGCTTGTATTGGACTATGAACCGTGTAATACCAAAGATTCAAAAAGAACGGACGGTTCGTGTTGGCTGAAATGATCTCGATCGCTTCGTCGGTCAATCGATCGGGAAGGTATTCGCCAGGCATGCCAATGCCCAATCCGGGAACGTAACGGATCTCGGTACTGCTATCGTTCCACTTGCCCGCGAACGGATGAAAGAACGTGGAAGGAGCTCCCCAAAACGTACCGCCGATGTTGACGTCGAAGCCCTGCGTTTGCGGGTAAAACGCAGCGGTCCCTAAATGCCACTTTCCAATGTGTGCGGTTACGTAGCCTGCGTCCTGAAACAGCTCTGCAAGCGTGTATTCTTCGCGAGGCAAATTCGGATTGGACTTTGCAGCCAGCAGCTTGCGATCTTTCGGCCCGCCGTCGACTGCTCCTTCATGCCATATCGTCATGTCCAATCGAGCCGGACTTTTCCCCGTCATGATTGCCGCACGAGTGGGCGAGCAGACCGGAGCAGCAGCATACGCCTGCCGAAAACACAAGCTCTCCGTTGCGAGCTCGTCAACGTTTGGCGTTTCGTAAAAATCGCTTCCGGCGTAGCCGAGATCGGACCAACCCAAGTCATCAACCACAATGAAGACGACGTTTGGCAACCGGTCGTTCGCCCAGCTCAGCGACGACGTTAGCAGCAACAAAACACCGAGGATAAAACTGGTTCGGAGGAAGGAGATATACATTGCGGTAGACTTGCGGCGAGCTTCGATCGTGCGTGATTGCGCTTATAGAGACGGCGCGACTCAAAACGCCACGCGTCGATGGCATGCCATATTAGCATCGCGACAAACGGAAGCAAATCTACTACGCGGCTCAGTGCCCGAAATCACTCACCGTTTGCGTTAGAACCAGAATCTTAATCCGGCGACCATGCTGCTAACATGTGCGTCGCCAATCTGGAAATAGTCGTATCCTGTGTAGATTTCCGATAGTCGGTAGTTGACGCCGATTGTGCCGCGCCCGTGAAAGAGTGTTTCGCCGCTGATTCTTCCGAGGTCCGTCTCGATAGACATGATAAACGGTTCAGACAACAAGAAGTCGCCACCGTAGGTGAAGTTGAACCCGACATCGGTCTCGGCAGAATCGGCTACCCAATTGATGCCCAATCCGGAACGCATTTGCATGTGAGAACTCTGGGCAAATCGATAAACTAGATTCGCGTCGCCCGTCCAAAGATCGTCATCGAACTGTAGCAGGCTTTCGTGACGATAGTTGTTCTCGACATCAAGACCAAATCGATTTGGTGTATCCCACAGCAGCTGGCCACCGGCAAGACTGACATCATCAAAGTCCGTACCCGCCTCAAGCCGCAATCGAACCAGTGACGTATCGAAGTAAGATCGACCTCGTTTGCTGTACGTCAGACAACCACCGCAGTCCGCATGAGGATGCTCGGTGAAATACCCTTTCGAAATGAAATCATCGCCCACGAAAGCCGCAGGAGCCCAATACGGAGTTGTCACCGTGAACACAAAGGCACTTCCAACTAGCTTTTCGAACCACGAGTGCTCGTCATCATCGTCCCAGTCGTAGCCATCGCCTTGGCGTTTTTTCTTGGATTCAGCTTTCGATTGATCTTGATCCGGATCGGCATTCCGAACCACGTTACGAATTCGTTCCAGCTTTTGCGCAGAGGCTGGATTCGGCCACAGCAATAGAGACAACACTATGGCAGCACAGATAGCAGCGTCAAAGAATCTGGCAATCGCGGACACAACCTGTGCATCCGTTCTCGTGCTAGCGAAGCTGTGCTGAAGCAAGGCGACTCGACGCAATCGATCGAACATTCCGTTGTCCTTTCGCAAAACTGAGAGTCCGTATCGCAAAGCTGATGTCGCACGTCAAGTGACATCTCGCTGAATCAGCTGAAATCGTGGTCGTTCAAATCACAGTTGCAAGAGTGGTTACGTATTGTCACCGCCTATTGTTCTCTCCCGACGCATTGTTCGAACACGAAACTGACGGGTGGCCCTGCGGATTCAGGATTTCCCGTACGTTTCAATCGGTAGCGGTCGAGTTACAATGGCGAGTTTCTGACAGACCAACTTTGCTCTCCGGTACCAATGCCCGATTCAAATCCTCGTTCTACTTTTGTGCGCATCGGAATGGGCGCTGTGGCGACGTTCTTCCTGGTTGCTGCGTTGATTGCATACGATTGGTGGTCGGCTGTTCCGGAATCGTTTGAGCCAAGTTACATCGGCGGACATTCGTGCATCGAATGCCATCAAGGCCAACATAAGCTGTGGACAGGTTCTCATCACGATCTCGCGATGGATGAAGCAACCGATGCGACCGTGCTTGGTGATTTTAACGATGCAACTTTGGAGCATTTCGGAATCACGTCCAAAATGTTCCGAAGAGATGGCAGGTTCTTCGTCAACACTGAAGGCCCGAACGGCAAGCTGGCCGACTTCGAAATCTCGTACGTGTTTGGCGTCGAGCCGCTGCAGCAGTACATGGTGGAATTTGATCGAACCGCAGGAATGCCAGACAACGAAATCGCTCGGCTGCAAGTTCTCCGCGTTTCGTGGAACACAGAAAAGCAGGAGTGGTTCTATCTTTCTCCGCCGGACGTCGATGAAAAACTGGCTCCTGACGATCCGCTGCATTGGACTCGTTCCGCGCAAAACTGGAACCACATGTGCGCGAGTTGCCATTCAACAAATCTGCACAAAAACTTCGATCCTGAAACGCGAACGTACCACACGACGTTCAGCGACATCGACGTGAATTGCGAAGCGTGCCACGGGCCTGGGAGTCTACACGTCGAATTGGCGAATGCGAACTCGTTGTTCTGGGACCGAAACCTTGGATATGGCCTGCGAAAAGTCAAAGGCGAAAAGAACAGCGTCGAAGTGCAGGCGTGTGCTCCGTGCCATTCTCGCCGCCGCACGATTTGCCCCGATCACAATCTCAAGACGTCCTACTACGACAACTTCATGAACGAACTGTTCCGTCCTGAAACGTATCATGCGGACGGACAGATCAAGGATGAAGTCTACGTTTTTGGCTCGTTCATTCAGAGCAAGATGTACCACAAGGACATCAAGTGCTCGGATTGTCACGATCCACATACGACTCGCTTGAAACACGATGGCAATGCGGTTTGCACATCTTGTCACCAACATCCTGCGGCCAAGTACGACCATTCAGGCCATCACCATCATCAGCCAGGATCGCCCGGTGCGTCGTGTGTCGCGTGTCATATGCCCGAATCTCCCTTTATGGAAATCGACTTGCGAGCTGACCACAGCCTGCGGGTTCCTCGTCCTGATCTGTCGGTCAGCACCAATACGCCGAACGCGTGTACAGGGTGCCACCTGGACAAAGATAATGTCGACGCGGCGCATCGCGACGATCTACAGCATTACGCTGACTGGCTTGCTGTCCGAGACTCGAGCGACCAAGTCGATGCTGAGCTGCGGCGAGCCGATCAATGGTGCGCCGACGCTTTTCAGAAATGGTACGCGGGCAAAACACTACCGCCGAACTATGGCGACGCGTTTGCTGCGGCGTGGAAAAACGAAACCGACATCGCTACGGAAGCACTCAAAGACATCCTCGACTCACGAGCCAACCCGGCGATCGTGCGAGCGAGCGCTCTCCTGCAGTTAGCGGAGACAAATTATCGTGATGCTCTTCAATTGTCTGCCGGTCTTGTGAGCGATCGAGATCCGCAAGTGCGTGCGACGTCGCTCGGTATTTTGGAATTTGGCGAAGATCAGATTGGTAGAGCTAATTTGCTCAGGACGGTCGAGCCGTTGTTGCGAGATCCAACGCAGTCGGTGCGAATCGAAGCGGCCAGAATTCTGGCGAGCGTGGAACGAACGGCTTTGCAGCAAAGTTCGCTGATTCATTTTGATGCCGCGATCGAAGCGTATCGTCGAGGTCTGATCGCCGATTCGGATCAAGCGGCGGCGCACATGTCGCTGGGAATACTCGAAGAACGTTTTGCACAAGCCGAGCGATCTCAACAGCGGCTGCAGAAAGCGATTTCTCACTATCGCGACGCGATTCGAGTGCAGCCCGACGTAACCGGGCCTCGAAGCAATCTTGCCGGAATCTTGGAACAGCTCGGGCAACAAGATGAAGTTGCAAAGCTTCGCGCGGAAGAATTGAAGCTGCTCGAGCGTGATGCAGCGATCGCGCCCGATGTTGCCATGGTGCAGTATCGATACGGGCTTTCGCTCTACTTGAACAAACGCATGGATGAAGCCGCGGAAGTTATCGCAAAGGCGTGCGATCTTGCTCCAGACTCGGTTGAATACCGTTACATGCTGACCGGTCTACTGCAAAATCTGAACCGATTCGACGAAGCAATCGAACGCACAGACGAGCTGATAAAACTTCAGCCAACAAACTCGCAGTTTCAGCAATTGCGAGCCCAACTTCTCCAGCAAAAATCCAGTGGGAATCGATGATGGAAGAAGCTCAGTATTCGAATCCGTACGCAGCGCCAGCCGCAGACATCACTCCACCGCCGGTCATGATGACTCGCGACGAAGAAATTCGCCACAAGTTTCTTCGACACGAACACAACGTCAAATCGATCGGGATCATGTTTCTTGTAATCGCCGCCATGGGCACGTTAGTACTCTTTATGGTCACCGTTTCTGGGCAAAGATCTAAGGAGGCTTACCTCGTCGCGGCAATCGTTGCGGCGTTCGTCGTAATCCACCTTGCCGCAGGCATCGGTCTTCGACACCTTCGGAAATGGGCCTGGCCTGCCGCATTGGGGCTTTCGATCCTATACCTGCTTGCCCTACCTGTCGGAACTATCATGGGCATTGTGTTCTTGTTCGTATTGGGACCTCAAAACGGACGATTCGTCCTGTCGGATGAATACTCTCAAATAGTGGAAGCAACACCGCACATCAAGCACAAAACATCCTTGCTACTGTTGGGGCTACTCTTGATCTTGCTTGGTGTCCTCGCCTTTGGAATGGTTGCAGGTATTCTTAGGATATTCTTGGGGGCAAATATCTAGCGAATCTGAAATCACCGTGGGGCCAAGGAAACTCAAATGCGATCCGCACACAAACTGACATTCGTCATCGCCGCGTTGGTCTTCAACTTGTGCGGCGTCGTTTGCCATGGGGCAGATTCGATTCATGTTTTGATTTGGGATGAGCGGCAGCCGAGACAGAATCAGGCGTACGATGACTATCTAGGAAATGAAATTGCCAAGCGACTGCAAGCGTCAACTGACGACATGGATATTCGCTCGGTTTCGCTTGATGATGCTGAGCAAGGCTTGGGTGCAGGGAATCTTGAATGGGCCGACGTCATCGTGTGGTGGGGGCACGTGCGTCAAAACGAAATCACAGAAGCTACTGCCAAGCTAATTGCGGAACAACAGTAGCTCGCGATGCTGTCTAGCCACCCATTGCTGGGAACATTTCGTTCATCATCGTGATCGCAGCAGGACCAACCAGTACGACAAAGATCCCGGGGAAAATGAAGATCACCAGCGGGAAAATCAATTGTACTGCTGTCTTCGCGGCTCGCTCTTCGGCAAGTTGGCGACGGCGAGTACGCATAGAATTACTTTGAACGCGGAGAGCTTGACCGACGCTTGCCCCGAACTTCTCCGCCTGAATAAGTACCGCGGCAAGAGACCGAAGATCATCGACGCCGGTCCTGGAGCCCAGTTCTTGCAACACATCTCGGCGTGTTTTTCCGTACTGAATCTGGAAGTTAGAAATAGCGAATTCTTCAGCGATCGTTCGGTGCGACTTTTTCATTTCGTCAGCTACGCGGCGCAGTGCTTGATCCAAACCTAGACCGGCTTCGACGCACACAACCATCAAGTCAAGCGCGTCAGGTAACCCCAAGAAGATCGCTTCCTTTCGTCGCCTACCCAGGAACCAAATGACGATGTCTGGTAGAAAAAGGAAGAAGGCCAAAACCAAAATCAGGTGGAGTTTGAAGCCTGCAATAATCGCAGCTCCACCAGTGCACGCCAGGCCAACAATGAGTCCGATGAATTTAGACGCGAGGAAAATACCTGGGGCCGCTTCTGAACGAAATCCCGCGAATGAAAGTCGCTGTTTGAGTTTGCCAACCTCTTTTTCCGACTTTGGCTGCATCGGCCTGGCAAGGTTTGGCGAAACCTTTTCGAGTTTCTGACCGATCGTTTCCTTTTTCTCGGTCCGGCGGCGATTTGGATCGCGAAATTCTGTGAGGCGTTCCTCTGCTCGGCTTTTCCGCCCCGCCATCATGTCCATCACCATCCAAGCCATTGCCGCGAAACCGACAAAGATCGCAGCAGAAACGATGAGCATCATATTCATTTCGGCGAGTAAGATCATTCTATTTTCTCTGGACGGTCAAGTCTGAAAGTTTACTGTACGCGACGCGGACAACTGCCCGGCTACACTTTGATGTTGACGATCTTCTTGATCACGATGGCTCCCAGAATCTGCATGATGATTCCGAAGGCCAGCAGCTTTTTGCCAAACTCGTCCGTGAAGAGGATCATGATGTACTCTTTGTTGATTCGTAGCATGGTCACGAACAGTAGAGGCGGCAACGCAAGCAGCACGATACCGGACAAACGGCCTTCACCGGTGAGAGCTTGAACCTGTCCCCAAATTTTAAACCGCTCGCGAATCAGTTCGCCGATCTTGTCGAGAATCTCTGCGAGGTCACCACCTGTCGAACGCTGCAGAATTACGGCCGTGGCAAAGAAGCGGAGGTCCAAGTTGGGAACGCGATCGGCGAGAGACTCGAGAGCCTCCTCCATCGGGATACCCAAGTTCTGTTCTTCGAAACATTTTTGAAACTCGCCGCCAATCGGGTTGTCCATTTCGGAAGCAACCAGACTAAAGCCTGAGCCCAAACTGTGGCCTGCTCGCAGGGCTCGCGCGATTAACTCGAGAGCCTCAGGCAGTTGCTTGGCAAACGCCTTTTTGCGGCGCCGCCGCAGAAAAAGAGTCGCCAGCAGAGGCATGATTCCCATCGTGACCGCAGCGAACGGAGCAAAGAATTTTGGTGCCGGCGATACAAATACGCCGACCAAACCAGCTAGTGCCAGGCCACCGCTGATCATGCAGAACTGGCTCGGCTTCAGACTCACGTCGGCTTGTTCCAGCAGCAGTTTGAGATTCAGAAAGCGTGACGTGAATTCCTCAAACGCGCCGGGCATGTCGTCAAGAGGCTTGGTGATGACAGTTGCTTCAACCTTCGACAACTTCTTCGCGGCAGGCCCCGTGCCCGTCAACATTCCAAGGCGATCTTCGGCGTTCGGATCGCCGCCGCCTCGAAACATCATTGCCACTCCACCGACCAGGGCAGCAAAGCAGAAGAACACAGCTACGGGAATTACGATTGTAAGCATGTTTGTGTTTCCTGCCCGAATGATGTTCGGGCGTCGTTCTTGGCAGTGGACAAAATGTGTTTACCGACTTTCGACTGTTCGTCGTCGATCAAAGTTTAGTCGTCTACTAACATGACTCGCTCTCGGAACGCACTTCCTGGCAACCGCACACCGACGGCTTCCAGCCGATCCATAAAGTTAGGGCGTACACCGGTCGCTACGAAGCGCCCGATTGTTGTACCGCTTTCGTTGATGCCATCGCGGACGTAGTGATAAATGTCCTGCATCACGACCGTTTCCTGCTCCATACCTACGACTTCGGTGATGTGCGTGATTCGTCGTTTTCCACCTTGCAAGCGGTTAGCCTGAATGATGAGGTCAACTGCACTAGCGATTTGTTGACGCATGGCCTTAATCGGAAGTTCAAATCCGGCCATCATGATCATCGTTTCCATACGAGCAACAGCGTCTCGCGGCGTATTTGCGTGAAGCGTCGTCATTGAACCTTCATGGCCCGTGTTCATGGCTTGCAGCATGTCCAGCGTTTCGGGTCCGCGGCATTCGCCGATGATGATTCGTTCAGGACGCATACGCAAGGCATTACGGACCAGGTCGGTCGCCGATACGGCACCGCGACCTTCAATATTGGCAGCCCGTGTTTCCAAACGAACGACGTGCTCTTGCTGCAACTGCAGTTCCGCCGCGTCTTCGATCGTGATGATGCGGTTCTCGTTCGAAATGAAGCTGGACAGCGTGTTCAGCAGCGTCGTTTTACCGGAACCGGTACCGCCGCTGATGATCATGTTCAGTCGGGCCTTCATGCCGCCTTCAAGGAACATCACCATTTCCGGCGTAAACGCACCGAACTTCAACAGGTCCTCCAGAGTCAGCGGATTCGAACCAAACCGGCGAATCGTCAGCGAAGGTCCGTCCAGAGCAAGCGGCGGGATGATGGCGTTCAGTCGCGAACCATCCGGCAGTCGGGCGTCGACCATCGGAGAAGTTTCATCAATTCTTCGACCGACCTTGGAAACAATGCGGTCCAGAATCTGCAGCAGGTGATCGTTGT
>JAGQPC010000648.1 GCA_020426925.1 Planctomycetales bacterium
CGCAACGTACAATGACAATGAAGTGCTGCCACTGGAAGGCGTCAGTCTGGTGACCGCGATTCGCGGAAAAGGGAGTCCGCGAAAACCTTTATTCTGGGAGCATCAGGGAAATCGAGCGGTGCGCGATGGGAGCATGAAACTTGTTGCTGCTCACAAAGGCGAATGGGAGCTTTATGATTTATCGAATGATCGCGCGGAACGGAACAATCTGGCTGCGACGCGGCCTCAAGAAGTGCGTCGACTTGAAACCGCCTGGAACGACTGGGCCAAGCGATGTAACGTTCAGCCGTGGCCGATCAAACGTAAGGCCAAACAAGAATTGCAAAACCAATAGTTAAAGTTTTCGCGAGGTGGAATCTTGTCAACGATCGCACTACGTGTCGTTTTTGTTTGCAGCGTTCTAGCTGTTTGTGCAACTTCGCGAGCATTTGGGCAGGAGTCCGCTCAAGCCGCATCGCAATCCGAGCCGTCGAAAGCTGATTCGAAATCCAAATCGGAATCGAACGGCAAAACTCCGGACGACACAAAGCCGAACGACCTGGGTGAAGACGTCAAGATTTTTGACAAAAAGTCGCTGAAGAATTGGCGGATCGTGGACACGTTCGATTTTGATCAGCACGGCAAAGTCGAAGTGCGCGACGGAACGATTCACTTGGAAGAAGGCAAGCCGGCAACCGGCATCTCGATCAAGTCGAAGATTCCGAAAACCAACTATGAGGTTTCTTTCGCTGCCCGGCGAGTCAAAGGGAGTGACTTCTTTTGCGGCCTGACGTTTCCGATCAAGGAAGAGTTTTGCACGCTGATTCTTGGCGGTTGGGGCGGGCAGCTCGTTGGACTATCTAACCTCGACTCATTCAACGCGGCTGAAAATCACACGACGCAGGTCATCGATTTTAAGAACGGCCAGTGGTACAAGGTTCGACTTCGCGTGACTGACGAGTTCATTCGCATTTGGGTCGATGGCGAAAAAATCATCGAGGTCGAAGCGAATCGCCACAAGTTTACGATCTATTGGGAGCAAGAACCTGTTCGCCCGTTGGGACTCGTGACTTGGTACACGTACGGCGAAATCAAGGACCTCAAGATGCATAAGCTTCAGGTCGAGAAGGAAGTGAAGGAAGCGAAGGAAGCCAGTAAGTCAAACGAAAAGAGCGAGGTGAGCAAATAGCGGTTTGCGAGCCGCTTCGTTCAGGCGATTCTAGTATTGGAAGTTGCTAAACTTCCTTCAACGCTTTCAGGGATCTTTGGCAAGATCCACTGCGCCGTTTCGTCGGAGCTATTCCTCTTCGTCGTTGACGTCAGCTTCGTCCGCGGCTTCTGCTTCCGTTTCAATCGCCGCGAGCGCGTTACATGCGGCTCACTGTTCGGCTTCCTTTTTGCTCTGGCCCCACGCCGATTCATATTCGCGGCCATTGAAACGAGCGGCAACTCGGAAGCATTTGTTGTGGTCTGGCCCTTTTTCTTCCAGCAGCTGATAAGTCGGCGTCGCCCCGTAGTCTCGTTGCACCAACTGCTGCAGCGCGGACTTGAAATTGTCGTCAACACCGCCACCGACCGCCCGTTCGATTTCGGGCTGCATCGAGCTGTGGATAAAATTCCGCACAACGTCATCGCCGCCGTCCAAGTACATCGCAGCAACGAGCGATTCGTAAACGTCGGCCAAAAGCGACCGAGGAACGCTGCGATTGGCCGCCATCCCTTTGCCAACAATCAGGCACTCGCCCAGCTTCAATCGTTCCGTCACTCGCGCGCAAGTTTGGCGACTGACGACGACCGATTTGATTTTGGTCAGGCTGCCCTCAAGTTGATTCGGGTATTGGTGATAGAGCATTTCGCACACCACTGCGCCCAAAATTGCATCACCGAGAAACTCTAGGCGTTCATTCGACGCCAACCGATGTTGAGCGCCCGACGCATGCGTTAGCGCCGCCAACAGCAGACCGCGGTCCTGGAACTGATAACCGATACGAGACTCGCACAGTTCAATCTGATCAGTGAATTCTGGCGGGATGATCGGTTCCATCGATTAGCCGAATGATAGCGGGTGTTCAACTGTCTGCACACGGTCTAGGCAACGTTCATGCGGGCACGATCCGTCATACCGGCAAGGCTCAGACACAGCTTTGTATCGGTCAAACAGGACGTGTCAGTCCAAAGCCCGACTGGGAGAAAGCAAGCCGTTGAGCTAGAAATTAGCTCACTGATTGTCCGAATACCTAAAATTTATCCGCAGGTGAAACTGCTGTCAATTTCTCCAACCGCCCGCCCCGAGCGAAGGAAAACAAAGCTAACGCGCCATTGGTACCGGCTCGTGTTGTTTGACGATACGATGTGATGTAGAGAATATAGCGAAGTTAGTTCAGGGCCGGGTGTTCGGATTTGCCGATAATGTATCGGATGACGGCTGCGAAGCAGACTCGGCCAGCTTTACAAGACTCGCGGCATTGCGCCAGAAAAACAGTGTGTCGTTA
Source organism: Planctomycetales bacterium (assembly GCA_020426925.1). Classification (GTDB taxonomy): domain Bacteria; phylum Planctomycetota; class Planctomycetia; order Pirellulales; family Pirellulaceae; genus JAGQPC01. Next base: position 2,472 of record JAGQPC010000648.1, read on the forward strand.
TGATCAATACGCTCTTTCTCCCAGAACTGCGAGAGATGCTGGAGTCGGGCAATTCCACGGAACTTCGCGACTTCTGCGAGGCGCTTCACCCGGCAGCCACTGCCGAATTCATGGAAGGGCTGACGGTTGATGAAGCCTGGCGCGTTTTGCAGGAGGCCACTCGCGAAACGCGGTCAGAGATTTTCTCGTTCTTCGATGAAGCGAGACAGATCGAGATCCTGGAAACACAAGACCGCGAACAAGTCGCTCAACTAATCGAAGATTTGGCTCCCGACGACCGGGTCGACGTTCTCAACGAGATCGAACCGCAGTTGAGTGAACAGCTGATCAAGCTGCTGCCGTCGGACGACCGCCGTGAGACGCTCCGCCTACAAGCCTATCCGGAGGGCACGGCCGGTGCCGTGATGACCACCGAAGTGATCAAGCTCGACGAATCGCTCACGATCCGCCATGCTCTCGAGCAACTTCAAAAACAGTCCAACGAAGTTGAAACGATTTACTATTTGTATGTGGTCGACGAACTTGATCATTTGCGAGGCGTTCTATCCGCACGCGATTTGATTTCATCGCTGAAATCGCCCGAGAAGACATTGCGCGATCTTATGGAGACAGAACCGCTCACAGTCGACGTCCATGATGATCAGGAAGAGGTCGCTCGCAAAGTTGCGCACTATGACTTGTTGGCCGTGCCGGTTGTCGACGACCAACACCGCTTTCAGGGAATTATCACCCACGACGACATCATTGACGTCGTTCGGGAAGAAGCGACCGAAGACGCGCACCGTATCGCGGGCGTCGAGCCGTTGGACGCTGGATATCTGCAGACTCGGATCTCGCAATTGTGTTGGAATCGAGGCGTGTGGCTGGCGCCATTGTTCTTTGCCGCGATGCTGACGGCAAAAGCGATGGAGCGATTTGACGAACGGCTTAGTGAACCAGCTTGGTTGTGGCTGTTCATTCCGCTCGTGATTTCGGCAGGTGGCAACTCTGGCAACCAATCCGCCACGCTGGTGATTACGGCACTGACGACCGGCAACGTCCGGATTTCGGATTGGCTGACGGTTGTTCGGCGAGAGCTCTTGATGGGCCTGTTGCTTGGAACACTGCTGGCCGTCGTGTTTTTGCCGACCGGATGGTTGGTCGCTCCGGAGCTAAACGCAACCAACCCGATGAACCTGGCCGTCATTCCGGTGACGCTGCTTTTCGTCGTCTGTTCCGGGACGATCGTGGGATCGATTCTGCCACTACTGTTTCAGCGGTTGGGGCAGGACCCGGCGCTAATGAGCAACCCGTTTGTCGCGGGTATCGTGGATATTCTTGGCATTCTGCTGTACGTGATGGTCGCCGGGTGGTTCCTTGGCTGACGCAAGTCGCAATTACGCAAGAATCCCGTGAGCAACACTGCCGGCAATGTCGGTCAATCGAAAATCTCGGCCGGCAAAACGGTACGTTAGCCGTTCATGGTCGAGTCCCAAGATATGCAGCAGCGTTGCGTGCAGATCGTTGATGTGCATTTTATCTTCGACGGCATAATAGCCGTACTCGTCAGTCGCGCCATAACGAAAGCCGCCTTTCACGCCTCCGCCCGCCATCCACATTGTAAAGCCTTCTGGGTTGTGGTCGCGGCCATTGGTGCCTTGCGCCGTTGGAGTACGCCCGAACTCGCCGCCCCACAAAACCAACGTGTCGTCCAGCAATCCACGTTGCTTCAGATCCGCCAACAGTCCCGCGATCGGCCGGTCGACTTCCGCGGCGTTCTTCGTATGGCCTTGCAGCAAGTCAGAATGTTGGTCCCATTGGACGTGCGAATCGCTGTGAGTTACCTGGATAAATCGCACTCCACGCTCCGCGAATCTTCGAGCCAATAGACACTGGCGGCCAAAATCTTTCGTGACGTCGTTGTCGAGCCCGTAGAGCTTCAACGTTGCCTGCGATTCGTCCGAAATGTCTTCGACTTCGGGCGCTTCGGTCTGCATGCGAAACGCGAGCTCAAACGATTTCATTCGAGCGTCCAGCATGTCATGAGCGCCGGCAACCTGTTCATAGTCAGCGTTGAACTCGCGCAATAAATCTATTTGCAACTGCTGCGTCGAACGAGAAACAGCAGCGTTGGTAGCGTACTTCAGTCTCGCTTCCGTTGCAGGCAAACTGGCGTTTCCAAGTGGCGTTCCCTGGAATTGTGCGGGCAGAAATGCGGAGCTCCAGTTCTTCACGCCGCCGTGAGCTAGTGTTGGGCAAATCGTAATGAAGCCGGGTAGGTTTTCGTTGTCCGTTCCCAAACCGAACGTAATCCAAGAACCCATGCTTGGGCGAACAAACGTGTCGCTGCCCGTGTGCAGCTTCAACAATGCTCCGCCATGCGCTGCGTTCGTTCCATGCACAGAATGGAGAAAGCAAATATCGTCGACATGGTTCGCGACGTGGGGAAACAACTCGCTGATCTGAATTCCGCTTTGGCCATAGTGCCGAAAACGCCACGGCGAGCGAAGTAGTTTGCCCGTTGGCGCGAATTGCACTCGAGGCTTGTCGAACGGCAATTCTTTGCCATCGTCTTGTTGAAGTCGAGGTTTGAATTCGAACGTATCAACATGCGAAGGACCTCCTTTCATGAACAAGAATATGACTCGGCGCGCTCGCGGGCGAAAATGAGGCAATCGGGCGGCATCGCTTGCACGATCAGGCGATTCAGCGCCGTCTGCGAGCAACGCCGAAAATGCGAGATGCCCAAATCCGACGGCCGCTCGTTTTAGCATCGTGCGACGTTCGCAAAATCGAAATGTTGGCAAGCCGGTCATGTTTCTGCCTGACGATTGGTCAGCGTATGTGGATAAACTCGTTCGACATCAACAGTGTCTGACAAAAACTTCGCCACGGCACTAACGAATCTTCGTTCCGCTGATCGGCATCGTCAGATTCAATTCGCCGAAACTGTCCGACGAACTGATTGGCTCGTTGAAGCTGTAATTCCGTTGGCGGGCGGCCGAATGCCAGTTTGTAGGCAAACGTGATTCTATCACCATCCGTTTGAAAGTCCTGGCAGATTCGTTCTGCAAATGCCGTTGCCGAGTTCGTCACCAATTCGCTGTTCATCATGAACAACGCTTGAGGCGCGACGGTTGTTGTCGTTCGATTACTGTTCATCACGCTGGCATCTGAATAGTCAAACAGCTGGAACGCGTCGTACAGATGGTTGCGAATCACAGGCAGGTAAACCGATCGCCGAACGCTGTCATATTTCGTTTTGTCTTTCGAAGTGTGGTCAAACAGGAACTCGCGATTCTTCACGTGTAGCAGCGAACCGCCCATTTTGTCGTCGAGCTGCCCGCTGACGTGCAAAATGGAGTCACGAATTGCTTCGGCTTCCAGCCGCCGAACGTTTGCACGCCAGTGAAACTGATTTGCTTCGTCAATCGCAACATTTGCGTCGTCGGTTTGCGCGCTCATTCGATAGGTTGACGACAGCATGATCAGGTGATGCATCCGCTTAACCGACCAGCCATCATCAACGAACCGCACGGCCAACCAATCGAGTAGACGTTGATTCTGGGGCGGAGTTCCGAGTGCGCCAAAGTTGTCGGTCGACTCGACCAAACCACGGCCGAAGTGCCAGCGCCATATCCGATTCACCATCACGCGAGCAACCAGCGGATGCCGACCATCGACAAGCCAGTGAGCAAACTGCAGTCGACCGCTTTGCGAATCACCGAACGGTGGCTGCTCGACTCGCGCCGCGACAAGAACGACAGGAAATCGACGAGGCACCAGATCCGCTTGGCTAAGAAAACTGCCGCGAACGTGCACTCGCAAATCGGTGGCTTTATCGTAATCTGCAACCGCCATCGCGTGCGCTAGTTCAGGCTGATTATCTTCGAGCCGTTTTAGTTCTTGCTGCAGAGACTCCAGTTGGTTGCCCGCTGTTGGATTACACTCTGATGCATTTTTTGCCAACCGCGACGCATCGTTCGCTGAAACCTGAAGTTTTTCAATCCGTGCTTTCGTTTCGTTGATCTTGGCGAGGTGAGCTTCGTGATTGGCTCGCTCAGACGCGGTGGCAATGTCGACTTCGTTCCATCGTGCGATCTTCGTAAAGTGTTCCATCGTCTTGGTGCTTTTGAAGATTCCGGCTAGTGCGTAGTAGTCTTCAGTGGTGATCGGATCGAACTTATGATCGTGGCATCGAGCACATCCCATCGTAAGCCCCATGAACGCTCGACCGACCGTTTCGACTTGTTCGTCGATGATGTCCATTTCCATTTTCGTTTCATCAACTTCGGCGAGAACCTTTGGCCCGAGCGATAGGAATCCGGTCGCGATCGTTCGCTGGATTCGAGTTTGCTCATCGTCAGCAGCTGGAAGTAAATCACCGGCAAGCTGCTCCATCACAAACTGATCGAACGGTTTGTCCGTGTTAAACGAATCGATTACGTAGTCGCGATAGCGCCACGCGTTGCCGTGCGCGATGTTTTCGTCGAGCCCGTTCGAATCGGCGTATCGCGCGACATCCAGCCAAAACCGGCCCCAGCGTTCTCCGTATCGCGGGCTGTCCAGCAAACGCTCGATCAACTTTTCGTATGCGTCTGGATCTTCGTCACGTAAAAACGCGTCGATTTCGTCAGGAGTAGGCGGTAGACCGAGCAGATCGAAAGTCGCTCGGCGAATCAAAGTCCGATTGTCTGCCGAAGGAGCCGGACGCAATCTATTTCGTTCAAGCTCTGCCAGGATGAAGAAATCGACTTCATTCGTTGGCCAAGATGCATCTTGAACGGTAGGAACCGGTTGCGGCACGCCATGCGGAGACTGATAGGCCCAATAGGACCTGCCGTTTTCGAGATCGACATTGTGTTTTCGCACAACTTGGCCATTGTCTCGAGGATCAGCGGCGCCGGACCGAACCCATTCGACGAGTATGCGGATTTCGTCGTCAGGCAGTTTTCCGTCTGGCGGCATTTCCAATTCCGCGTGCGTGTGACGAACGGCTTGGATTAAGAGACTGCTTTCTGGATCGCCGGGCACAATTGCCGGCCCCAGATCGCCTCCGCGATTCCAGCCGGCACGAACGTCGAGCTGCAAGTTACCGCCAAGTTCGTCACTGTCTTTGGAATGGCATTCCAAGCAACGGTCTGCGAGCAACGGCCTGACATACTTTTCGAAGTACTGGACCTGCTTTGAACTAGTGACGTCGTCCGAACGGACGTCCTTCTCCGCAAACATAATGCACGCCAGCAGCAAAAACGCGCTGGCTGTTGAAGACGTTGTTAAATATGGAGTGCGGTTTTGCGGCTGAGCCATGGAAGCCTCGACGATTTCATCCCACGCAGCTATCAATGTTAATTGGTACGTCCAACCATTTCGACGTCGCCTTATGCAAAGAATACGCGTTCCGCGGTTTTCTTCAAAATCCAATCTTTGTCAGATCGCGAGAGGAAGCTCAAACCGCCTTTGATTAAGTCGATTGAAGCTTTGTAAGTATGGTCTTCTTGGACTTGATACGGACAATCGCTTGCCCACATCAGTCGCTCGGCACCAAATGCATCGCGCAGCCGACGAACCATCGGACCAAGATCGCTGTACGGAGCTACCTTTCTTCCCAACGCGTAGTAGGCGGAAACCTTTACCGTAACATTGTCGAAGCGTGCCAATCGGCACAGGTTGTCCAGATCCGTTGCTTGAACTTTCCCATCGATCCCGATCCGAGCGAAATGATCAATCACGACCGGAGTCTGCGGAAACTTGCGACACATTTTATCGACTGCCGGAAGGTATTCAGGATTAATCAAATGGCACATTGCTAGACCTTCATCAGCACCGCAGCGCCACATCTTCTGCATGCCTTCGGCGCTTAGCCACTCGTCCGGAGTCTTCTGCCCAGGGCGAATGCGGAATCCTTTCACGCCTTGCTTTGCCAGCTCCTTCATTCGCGAGACCGGTTCATCGTTTTCGTCGATGACAGCGACACCGGAATACACTCCTTTGTATCGTCGCATTGTTTCGAGCATGTACGAATTGTCGTTGCCGTAAAAACTCATCTGGATCAACACGACGCGCCCTACACCAACGGGCTTTGCATGAGCCATCAATTCGTCCGGAGTGAAGCTTGCCGGCATCATGTCCGCTTTCGTGAATCCGGTCGCAAGTGGATACTGCTTCGTGTCAGGAGTCCAAACGTGAACGTGCGCGTCGATCAAGTCGTTTTGCTGCTCGGCGGCGTCTGGT
>JAGQPC010000649.1 GCA_020426925.1 Planctomycetales bacterium
AGAAAAGATTGAGCTTGGACGGAAATTGTTTTTTGACAAGAACCTTTCGCTGGACCGGTCGATGTCTTGCGCGACGTGCCACGATCCGGAAAAAGGCTGGTCCAACGGGCTGCAGTTTGCCGTTGGCGTGACCGGTGAATCGGGCAATCGCAACGTGCCGACGATCGTGAATTCGGTTTACAGCACTCGGCAGTTCTGGGACGGGCGAGCCAGTAGTTTGGAGGCTCAGGCGCTCGGCCCGATGACGAACCCGATCGAAATGGCAATGCCGTCAATCGAAGCGGTCTTGGAACGAATTCGCGAAAATGAAGATTACGTTGTGGAATTCAAGCAAGCGTTTCCAGATGGACTCTCAAGGACGAATCTCGGCCGAGCGATTGCATCGTTCGAACGCACCGTGGTCGTAGGCGATACGCCGTACGATCGTTACATGGCAGGTGACAAGTCTGCAATGTCTGAATCGGCCATTCGCGGTCTGGAAGTCTTCCGCAATCAAGGGCGATGCACGAAGTGTCACGAAGAGCCGCTGTTCATGGACCGCCAGTTCTACAACTTGGGCGTCGGAATGGACAAAGAGAATCCCGACGTGGGACGATTCGCAGTTACGAACATCGTGAGCAATATCGGCCGGTTTAAAAATCCAGGACTGCGCAACATCACGAGGACCGCACCGTACATGCACGATGGCAGTATCGCGACCTTGGAAGAAGTCATTGATCTTTACGACAAGGGCGGGATCGCCAATCCGCAATTGTCGACGGACAACATCCGCAAGCTGAAGATCACGGACGTGCAAAAGAAAGACTTGCTGCAGTTCATGGTGGAAGGTCTGACTACTGAAGCGGCTCAGCCTCTTGCGTACACCAAGGTCGGAACGTTGGAAGCAGCGAAGTAAAACGCTTCCAATGTCTTGCTTCAGAAAATCGCCTACGGATTGACAACGTTCTGTGGTTGTCCTGCCAAGAACGCTTTCACGTTATCGACGGTGGTCGCCATTAACCGTTGTCGAGCCTCCAACGTCGCCCACGCCATGTGCGGCGTCAAGAAACAATTCTTCGCCTGTAGCACCGGATTGTCCTCGTTGATCGGTTCCTGAGATACAACGTCCAACCCGGCAGCAGCAAGTTGGCCGGCATTTAATGCGGCTGCCAGATCGGCTTCGTTGACGAGCGGTCCTCGTCCCGTATTGATCAGGATCGAGGTCGGTTTGCATTTAGAAAGAAACTCGCTGTCTACGAGATTCTGAGTTTCATTGGTGAGAGGACAATGCAGCGTGACTACATCGGACTCTGCTGCGATGTGCTCGACGTTCGCCCAATCAAACGCTGGCCAATTTGGGGTGGCGGTTTGACTCCGAGAGTTGGCCAGCACACGCATCCCAAACACGTTGGCAATTTCACCGACTCGGCGTCCGATCCTTCCAAAGCCGATAATTCCGATTGTTTTTCTTGCTAACTCGGTCAACGGCGAAAGCCAAAAACTAAAGTCACCAGTTCGTTGCCAGTGTCCATTTCGAATGGCCGAATCGTGGCTGTCAATCCGATGCAAGATGTGGAGCAACACGGCAAACACGTGTTGTGCCACAGAATCGGTTCCATAGACTGGAACGTTTGAAACGGGAATCCCACATTCTCGCGCGGCTGCTACATCAACGCAGTCGAACCCGGTCGCGGTGACAGTGATGAATCGTAAGTTAGGCAAGGCTGCGATCATCTCTCGATCAATACGAACTTTATTTACTACCAAAACACTGGCTTTTTGCGAACGCTCCTGCACTTCGTGTGGAAGCGACCGTTCGTAAATGTCCGTATTAATAGTGTTTGACAATGCACTCCAAGGGTTGTCACCCGGATTGAGGGTGTATCCGTCCAGTACGACTGCGTTTGAGTTCAAGATTGTTACTCCGTCGAAATAGAAGTTGACACGATCCATTGTTGCGGTGGTGGAATACCGCCATTTGCGCAGCAAAGCTGCGCGCCGACAAGGGATGGTGTAAAACGGCAACTGAAATTTGATTGCAAACTGTCAAATTGTGGCGGATGCCTGCTATTTCGTGGGTGCCAAGCAGGAAATGGGTGTAAGTTTTGAGCAGGGGTTTTGATTAGGGTTAGAGGCGTCGAGCGTGGAAGTTACTGAAGTTCAAGTCAATCTCTGTGATAATTCCGACGAACGTCTTCGTGCCTATTGTGCGGTTATCTTTGATGGATGTTTTGTCGTCCACAACGTTCGAGTCATCGAAAAAGCAGGCGGCCTGCTCGTCGCAATGCCAAGCCGCAAAGTGACCGGGAAGTGTGGTCAGTGTGGGTTCAAGAACCCGATTGATGCAAACTATTGCTCAAATTGCGGCAACGATATTTCCAAGTTGAAGAAGACACAATCCGATTCCAAGATTCATTTCGACATCGCTCATCCAATCAACGCAGAATGTCGGCAAATGATCGAGCGAGAAGTCTTGGCCGCGTACAACGCTCACGTCGGCAACGGCGGCTGAGCACACATCTCACGTCCGCGCCACGCGAGCCCTCAGCGCCGCCATAGCTTCGCCCATTGCTTGGCGTCGGCTCGTGAACTCTTCGATCGACTTAGGGCCGTCCGCTTGTACGTAGTCCAAAACATGACGTTCGGCTTGCACAAATTCTTCGCTGATATCGGCGACTTCCCCCGCGATTTCTACCGGGATCGTCGTCACACCATTTTCGTCCCCTTGGAGTAGCTCGCCTCTCTGAATCGAGATTCCTCCGACATGGACCGGCATGCCGACGTGCAAAATGTGGCAGTACGCGTGCGAACAAATGGTTGATCCGGTAAACACCGGGAAGCCGATGTCGCGGACTTGCTGCAAGTCTCTCCCGCCGCCACTGGTAATGAGCCCGGCGCTGCCAAACGCCTTGTATGTGCTACACATAACTTCTCCAAACGTAGCGCCAACTGGCGGGGCGTCCAAGTCCTGAAAAACGACCACGGCTGGACCGTCCAAAGTCGCGAACAATTCCAGCTGTTGTTCCAAGCTCCCATAGGCGTCGCCTGCCGGCGGTGCGGCACACGATCGAAAAGCAGCCGTCGCCGCGAAACCAACCATTGGTTTGAATTCTGGAAACTGGCACTGGATTCGGTGATCCATGTAGCCTTGGTTTCTCGGCCGAACGTCAAACAGCTCGATGACGTTACAGATCGTGGGCGTGTCATAGCGTTGCAGTTTTTCGATTACGGCAGCATCCATAAGGATTCATTCCCTTTGCAAATTGGATAACGTTGACTCGGCAAAAGTAGCACTTGCACTTGGGTTTCTCAAGTCGACCGGATTCGCTCCGTAGGTCGTTCTTAAACAGAATCGAGCTGATTCTGCGGGTTCTGGTTATACTGGACCGATTGGACCCGCGACATCATCACTCGCCGTGCAACCCGTGAAACACCGCAGATTACACATAGAACGCGTCGAGCCCCGACGGTTGATGACGATTGCGATTGAGCAGATCGCGACGGTTCGAGTTAATGAAGGTTCGCCAGCGATCTTGGAAGCTGCTTTTCAGGACTCTGCCTCGCCCGATTCCTATTCAGCGTCAATTCGCTGGGGCGACGATTCGACCAGCGACGGGGCCGTCCAAGGTCCTGGAACGCAACCTGGTCGTCTGCGAGTGCGAGTCGACTACCGCTTTGACGAGAACAACTTCTTCCTGGTTCCCGAACGCCGCGCCGCAGTCGAACAAGCAGTGCAGTCGGTAGTCGACAACTTTGATGATCGGTTAGCCGCCATCGAAAGCGTTGGAAATAATCGCTTCAACGCAATTGTGCGAAATCCGAGCGGAACCGACGACGAGCAGCTTGATAACTTCAGTGTCGCGGAAAATGAAATCGTTGTGTTCGTTGGGACTCGAGACCTCGACGATGTAGCATTGGCGCTCGGAGGCAGCGGTGGCTATTCATCGACCGGCTCGGCCCAGTTTCGTGAGCTGATCGAAACTCGTGGCCAGGCCGCACCGGCCAACGTCGACTTTGCTCCGTGGGGCGGGCAGATCTCGTTTAACGCTGGTACCAACTGGTACTTCGGCCAGGATGCGGACAAAATTCCCAGCAACGCGTTCGATTTTCGCACCGTCGCTCAGCACGAAATGCTACACCTACTCGGGTTCAACGATCGGATCGAGGCATTTTCTCGGCACGTAACTGGCGACGCGTTCACTGGTCCGCTTGCGAATGCCGAGTACGCGTTTGGCAGGAACATTCCGCTGGCGAGCGACCTTGCTCACTGGGCCGACAGTGTCGCGATCGACAGCGTCAGGCCGCTGATGATCGCATCGATTAACCCTGGTGAGCGGAAGAGTGTGACGCGATTGGACACTGCCGCGATGCAGGACATCGGCTGGACTGCTTCGAGCGAACTACCTGGAGCGGTCACGGCGTTTCACGCATACGCCGATGACGGGATCTACGACGCCGTGCTGACTCTGTCGACCAATCGAGATGCGGCTGTTGCTCCGTTCCGAGTCGAAGTCGCGAATGTTGCGCCAACTTTAACCGGTATCGACTTGTACGCCGTTGGTCAACAAGCGACGTTTGATGCCGCGATCGTCGATCCAGGGATGCTCGATTCTCATTCGATTAGCATCGATTGGGGCGATAGCGGTGCGGCAACGCAATTTTCTGCCGATGCGGAAGCTCGCCGCGTTCTAGCGAATCACACGTACGCGTCCGGCGGCGAATACACGGTCTCGATTTCAGTCGCCGACGACGATGGAGCATCGCACAGGTATTCGTTGACTTTGCAAGTGGAAGGCACTGCGAACACGTCCGATTGGCAGAACGCAGATTTGCCGCTGGACGTGAATCGAGACGCCGCGATCTCGCCGATTGACGCACTCCTTGTCATCAACGAGTTGAATCGGCCGACCGTCACGGATGGTCGAGGGAAATTGCCACCGATGGAAAGCGTCGATGGAACGAAACCTTTGACTCTGTTTGATGTGAACGGCGACCACTATGTGACTGCGGCCGATGCGTTGAAAATCATCAACCAGCTCAACCATAACGTCACGGCAACTGCGGCTCGTTCGCTGGTCGCAGACGCGGCTTCGACGATCGATTGGTTGTTTGCACTCGCTCAGGGATTCGATGAATCTCTCGACCGAACAAAGCGAGCTGAGTAGTTTACTGTCTAACGATGCGGATTGGGTTTGTTGCGGCGTTTACTTCGTATCGCCCTGATTCCCCGTCGGGCCATCGCACGTCGACCGCCTGGATCTTTCTGTGCCCAAGTCCCACAAAGATTGAATTCGACGACTGCGAAAGGTAGCCGGAACCAGCGGTTCGTTCGATTGCCGTTTGTTGCCCGTTATCAAAGTGAACTACAATTCTCGCACCGATTGCGTCCGAATTTTTAGGGTTCCTTTTGTCAGTCAGCTGCAACTGAGCGAAAGCTCCGGAATCGGATTGATTCGCCAGCGTCATCGTCGAGGCGTTGTTTATTCCAACGAGTAAATCGGGGCGACCATCGTGAGTTGCGTCAGTGACGACCAAGGACTTTGCATCGCCCGGAACGATCAGGCCGCTTTTGCCTGGTTCGACAGGAGTGAAATTCCCTTGTCCGTCGCCTTGCAGTAACAGGCTCATGCCGCCATCCATGTGACCTGTTTCTGGCTGGGGGCTGAACGAGTTCTGGACGAAATAGATGTCTGCATTGCTGTCTCCATCGACATCCTGGACTGCGATTCCAAAGCCTGGCGATATCTGAGCAATCCGAGGCAACGCTCGCACCGTAAATCGTCCATCACCCTCGTTGATCAGGAGCGACGTTTCGAAAAAGTTGGCAGCAAACCGCTGCGACTGATCGAGACGCGACGGCGAATAGACTTCCTCAAGTGTCGCGACCGCAAAACTGTGAAAGTCATCAAAGCGGTTTGACAATGACGGCATGGCAGACGTCGAACAGCTCCGCCCGCGACCAGGATAAAGCGTCTGACCTTCGTAGGCAGCTTCCACGATTCGGCTGCGCCCGTTGCCTTCGAAGTCTCCAAAATACAGCAACGAAGGATGCTCATCGGTCGCGTGATATTTTGTGTTGAGCCCCTGATTCGTTGCCACGAAATCGATGTCTCCATCGTTGTCGACATCTGCACCAGCGATGCCGTTCCACCATCCTGAATAGGAGGCCAGGCCAGCCTCGCTTGTTGATTCGCGAAGTGTTCCATGGTCGTTGTGGAAACACCGAATTGGGCCCCAGTGCTGAGTCACGATCAAATCGATCCAGCCATCGTTGTCGAAGTCCGTCCAAACTGCAGAGGTCACTCGCTCAAGCGGTATTGTGCGACTATCGGCTTCCGGCGTGGAAAACGCGTAGGATGCTTCAGTAAAACGATCGCCGTCGTTTCGCAGCAGTCTCGAAGGACTCGACAGCGGATATTGCCCAGGGATGACTCGGCCTCCAACGAACAAGTCGATGTCGCCATCACGGTCGTAGTCTGCCGCCGCGACGCAACTTCCCGAATGGGCCGTGTTTGGCAACGCGCCTTCGATAAGTTGAAACTGTCCGTTTCCTTGGTTCACGTAGAGTTGATCTTGCAAGTTGGGATCATCTTGGTTCGATTCCACTCCACCGCCGACGACAAAGAGCTCTCGATTGCCGTCGCCATTCCAATCGAACGCGACTGCTCCTAACTGTTCCGTGCTGTGACTATGCTCGAACAAAATGCGAGACCACGCGTTACCATTGCGAAGGAAGATTTGACCGGCCTGTCCCGCTGCCCCGGACAAGAACAGGTCGTCCACATCGTCACCATTGAAGTCGGCGATGACCAAACCAGGTCCTTGTTGCGACATTTTGCACGGCAGCAATGGCTGAACTGCAAAATCATCGTAGGGTTGCTCGATGTGTTGAGCTGAATCTCCATCGGCAACAGTTGCAAACATTGGGGCTGTCGACGCGCCGGGCGGTCCGCTTTCGCTCTCGGCGCCCGTGGCTTCTATAATTGTGTAGTGTCGACCCGATTCAAGTTTACTGACATGTTGTATCGTGCCGTTTGGCCATTTTACTGTCAGCTTGGTCGGTTGTTCCGTGCCGATTCCGAAGTGGATGCGCGGATCGCTCGCCGACATGAATCCTTCGGATGCAGCGATCATGCGAGTCAGGATTGCGCCGTTTGCGAGTTTAAGTTCAACCTCCGCTCCGATGCCGAAACGATTGTTCTTGGAGCCACGTAGATCGACACTCACTGAGTTCACGTTTGACGCGGACGCGGTTTGATTTTCCAGAACCTGCACTGCATCGGAGAAGTTCGCAACGACGATGTCGAGATCTCCGTCAAGGTCCAGATCGGCTGTAGCTGCTCCGTAGCTGGCGGTTAGATGCTTAATTCCCCACGACTCACCGACTTCTTCGAACGATAATTCGCCACGATTGCGAAACAATAAGTTGCGTTCTTTGCGGACGGGCATGAACTTCCAGTCGTCGCCTTGTCTGCCGTTCATCTTTGACAGCAAATCGCTATCCATGTAATCGCGAGACATCCCATTCGACACGAATAGATCGATCAATCCATCATTGTCAAAGTCGCCAAAGATGGGTGACCAAGTCCAGTCGCTGTTCGAGACACCGGCCATGTGAGCCACTTCGAACAGTCTCTGTTGGCCCGTGCTGATGTACAACGCGTTTCGCATGTACTGTTGAGGATTCGACGTTTTCAAGAACCACGCGTCTTTGTCCATGTCTCCCATCGCGACTTTCTGTCGAACGTGAGACGTGCCTGACATGTCGGACGCAAAAAGATCGATGCGACCATCATTGTTGACGTCAGCAATGGCACTGCCCATCGAAAACCAGGGCACGTGCGGCAAGACTTGATTCACAACGTTTGAAAAAGTGCCATCGCCGTTGTTTCGGTACAGGCAGTCGGCGCCTTTGTAGTCGTTGCTCACATAGAGATCGATAAGGCCGTCATCGTCGTAGTCCCACCAAGTCGCGGCCAAGCCAATTCCAAATCCGCTGATGTTTGCTGCGGACGAAACGTCAGCAAAGTTTCCTGCTCCGTCGTTCTGAAAAAGGTGATCGCGTTGTCCAGCGATAACGAGCTCAATTCGTCCTTCGCCGCGATCGACTAACTCAAAATGTTCTTCGAACTTAGCCGAAATTCGGACTCCCTTTCCATTGATGCCCTTGCCGGTGCCAATCTGCTCGAGAATCCCACTGTCAAACGCTTCTTTGCTCGATTGCGGGAGTTGCCATCGGTCGCCAACGTTCAGCCGGTGAGTAACCAAGTAGGCGTCTAAATCGCCGTCTCGGTCGTAGTCGCACGGGGCCGCCATGTAACTCGCGTCAACAATCGCCAGCCCGTAGTCGGCCGCTACTTCTGTAAAACTTCCAGTGCCATCGTTTTCATACAGGAGGTTTGGTGCGTCGTAGTTGCACACATAGATGTCCAAATCGCCATCGTTATCGAAATCTGCCGCCGTCGCGCCGACTCCCCATGCGTCGTGAGGATCGCGAATGCCTGACGCCTGCGTTGCGTCCGTGAACTGCATACGAGACGTCTGGCGGTACAACCGGTTTTCGCCCGGGCCATTGACCAAAAATAGATCGGGCAGACCGTTTCCGTCGAAGTCTCCAATCGCAATACCTCCGCATCCAGCGCCTGTCTGATAGAGATAGCTCAGTGGATGATCGTAATCGAACGCGTGTGAAAAGCCAGCGATTGCGTGCGAAGTAAAACTCGTTCCGTTTTCTGTAGCGACGCTGACGTTTTCTGAGTGTCGTTCAAGAGGTTTCGACGACACACTGTTGTTTGCAGCGTCTGCCGCGGCGCAAACGGAAACGCATGCCGCTGGTATCGAAAAAACGGCGGTGACGACTACTACGTTGCGAAGTCTTTGAGTTGAAACCATGTGCTGAATTGTAATCGCCGGGGAACGTACTCAGTTGGCGATTATACACACAGCCAGGCAACTCAGCTTGCGCGGAGGAGGCCTTTCTCAGGCAACTGACAATTCCACCGATGCACGTAACGTGTGGGAGGTGGCTGGAAGCTGAGCATTGTCGGGCGCCCAGCGCCGAATTCAGATTTATTTATTTCGAGGACGTACTTCTGCTAAGGCTTTTTATCTGTTGCGCTCATCAGCGCACGACTCGCCTACACGCCGCAACTAAACACGCGCGACGATAGCGGTAACGTTATCCTTACCACCGCCAGTCAAAGCATCATCGATCAGCTGCTGGCAGATGTCTTTTGCCGACCGCGATCCGGCAGAACTCAAAACCTGCTCGATCTGTTTATCTCCTAGGTGCCTTGTGAGGCCATCCGTGCACAGCAATACGGTGTCGCCTTTCGCGAGTTCGCATTTATAGACGACCGGATGCAAGTCTTCCTCGGAGCCACCGACGACATTCCACAGGACGTTGCTCCAGCGAGACTGGTCCGCGTTTTCGGGACTCAGAACGCCGGCATTCACCAGCTGTTCGGCGAAAGTATGATCTTCCGTAATTCGCTTCAGTCCTGACTCATGATACACATAACAACGGCTGTCGCCTGCATGAACGACGTACAGCCGAGGCCAGATCAAATAGGCCATCGTTACCGTGGTGCCCATTCCACGCTCGCCAGGAACGACTTCAGCTTCTTCGCGGATTTGCCGGTTGCACAACTCAAGTGACGCCATCAGTTCCGATTCGAAATCGTGCTCTCGATCGGCCTCCAACCGAAAGAACCAATGCAGCGTATTCAAGACGTACGTGCTGATCGTTTCGATAGCCAATTTGCTGGCTCGTTCTCCGGCAGAATGTCCGCCCATGCCATCCGCCACCAGCATGAGCTTCCCCTGCGAATTTCCAGAAATGCGGCGGTGAGCATCAACGTTGAGACTCGAGTCATCGATACGAAGAGTTTTCACCAGATCAGCAACTAAAAACTGATCCTGGTTTGACGGGCGAGAGAGTCCGCGGTCCGTTAGCCCGTGACAGTCGATTTCATGCTGCATTGATTCGATTCCAATGAGGGACAAAACTCAAACGACACGTGCGCCGACATCGCAACCGCGGTGCCATCGAGTGCACTTGTCTGAAACGCTGCAGATCGGATTCAGCGTCGTCCTCAGATTTCTACCGCACATCGGTCCAAACGCAATCACACCGACACCACACGTTGCGCGATTTCGAGCACATCCGGCTATTGTCTGTGCGATAACGCTCACTGTCAGGGTCTCATTCGTCCTATTCAGCCCACGGACCAGAATGGTTCCAAACGTTGACTGGAGGAATGAAGCCGGAAACGTGGGGGCGTTGTGAAAGCCCGGTCATCGGTACAGGCCAGAATTGTGGAAGAAATCTGTTGGCATCGTATTCGCGTTAAGCCTGGCGATGTCAGTCACACCAAACCGGAGTCGAACATGATTTACGAAGTTGAAGGCGATATTCTTCTGACCGATGCGCAGGCCATTGCACATGGAGTTGCACCCAACGACCCGATGAATCAAGGATTAGCGTTGGCTCTTCACGAACGGTACCCGGTGATGCACAAGGACTTTCATCATTGGTGTCATCAGGTGCATCCTAAGCCGGGAAAGGCGTGGATGTGGGGTGGCGCAGACGGCGTCCGAATCGTGAACCTCCTCACTCAGGAAGGCGGATATGGAGCGGGCAGTCGCCCTGGCAACGCGACGCTTTCCAACGTTAAACGCTCTTTGAAAGAGCTGAAGAAAATCGTCGCGAAGGAAGGACTGGCGTCGATCGCGTTGCCTCGACTTGCCACAGGAGTCGGTGGGCTTATGTGGGACGACGTCTTCCCGTCGATCCAAGAACAGCTCGGCGACATCGAAGTTCCCGTGTTCGTCTACACTACGTATCATGCCGATCAAAAAGCGAAAGAGCCTGTCGCAGCGGAATGAAGAAGTCGGCCAGCATAGCCCGCGAGGTTGGTGTCTTTGTTGTTGCGAATGTCCGATAGGGCGGTCGAAGCAGGTTGGGTAAACCGCCCCCACGCCGTTGTGGAGGTCGCCAGACTTCCCGACATTTGGTTGCGTTCAGGAGGCATAGTATAGCAAGATCCACTACGATCGGGCGAATTTTCATTGCATTGGTTCCGCCCAAATCGGCTAGTAGTTCCGCCTGCAGCACGACGGAATCACTCGCCTGTGCAGCCAGTCACTTGCATTTGACAGGCGAAAATCAGAATCTTTCGATGGGTAAGTGTTGAGCACTTCGATATCAGCCGAAGGACACCTGCATTAGGCTCGAATTCTCGAATCCATTAGGATCTTGTTACTTTCTACCGTTAGCTCTAATTTCAAAAAACTGTATCTTGCAGTCGCGATGCGGTAGCGAATGCGATCTTACCAATAGGCAGCTTAACGGCCGCAGGATGTAGCTCAACTCTTCCGAAGCTGACAATCACTTTCCGCCGTCGCAATCAGAGATTTGTAGCTGTGATGCCGCCTCCAGTACCGGAAGCGTCATTGCGATCAGATTGCTGCGGCGACGCCGTCTAATTGCCATGATCACTGCTTTGGCAAAAAGACATTTGATCGATCTTGGCCGTAGGAGCAAGGGTTTCAATCATGAATGACGTGCCAAATGGACCGCCGTCGCCATCACAGGAAAACCGCAAGCCTGCTTCCGATATGCTGGCAGCACCGAAACTGGCGTCAGCACTGAGGCAGCTGCTGGACGCATACCGGTATGCTGAGGACGCCCAATGTAGTTTTTGGGACTTTGCCGTCGAAATATCGACCCTGCGCACGCTTGGTCTAACGAACACAGATTTGCGTTGGTTCGTGCGCAAGCAATATGTCGAGCACCGCCGTGAAGTCACCGATGTCCAAGACAACGGACGCGAGTTTCGGTCGACAGGTGACCTGAGTTTTTCTCCCACAAGCTGCTTTGTGTTAACTCAGCGAGGCGTCGCGATTGCGTCTCGGTATGCCAGTGACCACCAACAAAAAGCAGTAGAGCCAAAGAAACCCGCTGCAAACGGGAACGGTTCAAACGGGAACAATTCAAACCATCTATGTCCCCGCTGGGACCACGAAAAGCGTCACCTAACGCTGGGCCAGCGGACAGTCAAACAATTCAAATGGCGTGCCGCAAATCAGGAAATGATTCTTGCGGCGTTTGAAGAAGAAGGATGGCCAGCTCGCATCGACGATCCGCTGCCTCCCCATGACGAACAAGATCCCAAGCGGCGATTGAGCGATGCTATCAAGTGCCTCAACCGAAAGCAGCTCTACCCCGCGATTCGCTTCCGCGGCGATGGGACCGGCGAAGGCGTTATTTGGGAACAAAAAACGACTTTCGATGTTTGATTGCGCGAAACATCAATGACGAGCGTTCACGTCGGCTTCCGTTGTGATGGCGGGCAACGGCCTGTTCAATTGCTACAGCTCCGATAAAACTCAGCGAACGGGTGGATCGTGTCGAAGGTGTCTCCCAAATCGATGGGGTGTCCAGGTTTACCCGACGCTCGTAATTATACCGTCGAGCACGCAGAAGCCCGAACGCTGCTCGAAGCATTTCCCATATAGCACGCACACGTGGCAATGCGAATGCGATGTGTTTGCCGATGGCGACGGGCAATACTTGTCGTCTCCGCCCGACCAGAAAGAACTGAACAGCTCATCGATGTTCGCGGTACTGGGTTTAGTCGAGTACTTTCGGCATCGGATTCACGGCCGAGCGTTCGACTCTCGCACCTGTTTCTGAATCCAGTCGTGAGGAAGTATCGTCGCGGATCCGGAGATGGTGGTGCCGACGTGCGAACAACTTTCAAGGCATTTCGTGTTACGTGATTTTTTCCGTACGCCGCACCGTGACGACGCGCCAAGCATGATCGGGCCATCATTCGCCGCCCCGGCATCTCGCAACAACGACCGTAAGCCACAAACGACTGACGTATTGCACTCGGACCGGGACTTTGCAACGCTTAATAGAGTTGAGTTGCAAATCCATTTCGCGAATCGGTCTTAGGTGCAAAGTCAAACATGAACGTAACGGTGCAAGACGTGATGCAGACGGACGTTGAAACGATCGGGCCTCGGCAATCGCTCGCGGAGCTGCAGAACGCGTTATTGAAGGCTGACGTTGGCGCGTTACCAGTCGTTTCGTCAGGGCAGCTTGTCGGAATTGCGTCTCGGTCTGACGTTGTGAAGCGACTGCAGTCAGAACGAGTAAAAGCGATGAGGAACATTGGTCTGCCGCAAGGCGCGTACTTGTCGTCCGAAGACGCAATCGACCTTGGCGACGTCATTGGCGAGCAGCTAGAAAAGATCCGCGTCGAACAAGTCATGCAGTCCGAGGTCATTTCTGTTGAGCCGAATGATTCGGTGCAAGTTGCCGCTGAGTTGCTCGCAGCAAATCATATCCACCGATTGCCGGTTGTCGACAACGGCCATCTGGTTGGCGTGATTTCAAGCCATGACATCATCGGTCTCATTGCCAATAAAACATTTGTACCGGCCGACAGGTAGGCTCGGAACGAGCGGCAGTTTCGTTTTGATCACGATTCAAGTTTGTGCCGCGCTGTTCCGGCTTTGCTTGCTTTGCGGTGTGTTTACCGGTCAGCACCGATCCGTTTCGTTCGAGAACCCCTTTCCTCGTGCAGCCGACCAACCAGCGCGCCGGCGACGTCACTATTCTTCCTTGCGGGACCTGTAGTCGTCGAAGCACGCCGAGGCGTAAATGGCTGCTGCTGAAACGCGCGGACGAAGTCGCTCGAGTTGAATTTTCCGTCGCAGTTCAGATCGCCTGATGCCCAACTTGCGGCGTTTGTTTCTTGTTCATAGGGTATGCTGGCGAGAAGCTCCAGATCGGCATTATTGAATTCGCCGTCCAGATTCAGGTCTCCTGCTGACGAGCCGATAATGTCGACCAACAGGTGATCAACGTCTTGCAAGTCAACGCTCATGTCACCGTTCAGATCGAATTGGAAATCGAAGCTGCTCGCTTGGACGGCGGCACAGACCAAATCGACGTCGTTCGCGTCAATTTGGTTGTTGCCATCGAAGTCGCCGCGAAGCTCATTTGGCAGCAGCCACGGTTCACTACCGTGAAATCCATCGTTTGCCGAGAATGCGAGACCTAAATCCGTCGATTCGATTGAGCTTGGGTAGGAGCTGTCCGGGCCCGGAAAAATGTCTGCGACTAATTCGACGCTTTCAGTACTGCTTTCTAAAACCCAAAGCTCGCGTCCATGGATTCCGTCGTCAGCTGTGAAATAAAGACGACCGTTCTGGATAACGAATTGCAATGGCTGTGACGAGGTCGGGCCGGGGCTGATGTCGGCGACTAGTCGAATTTCATTTGTGGTCTGATCGACCACCCATAACTCTTCG
>JAGQPC010000650.1 GCA_020426925.1 Planctomycetales bacterium
CGAGATGCGCCTGCATGATCACTGCCGGGCGATCCTGTCGGTCTGCTGACGCGGGCTTTTTGACGATCACATTGCCGGCGCTGTCGAGCTGCGCCGCAAGGCCATGGCGTGCGGCGAATCCCAGAACGAATCCCACGACCCGTTCTTCACGTTTCGATGGTCGCGGCACGGCGTTGAGATCGGCGAAGCAGTTCCAGAGAGCGTTGGGTTCGAGAGCGCGTATGTCAGGCATGGGGAGATTTGATGGCAACCGAAGCTACGCAAAGATGCCCTTCACCACTTCACCATACACGTCGGTTAGGCGGAAGTCGCGGCCGGCGTAGCGATAGGTGAGCTTCAGGTGATCGATGCCGAGGAGGTGCAGGATCGTGGCGTGGAGGTCGTGCATGTGGACCTTGTCGCGCACGGCGTAGTAGCCGAATTCGTCGGTCTCGCCATACGCGAGGCCGCCTTTCACACCGCCGCCGGCGAGCCACATGGTGAAGCCCTGCGGATTGTGATCGCGACCGTTCGAGCCCTGCACGATCGGCGTGCGGCCGAACTCTCCGCCCCAGACGACGAGCGTGTCTTCCAGCATGCCGCGTTGCTTCAGGTCGGTCAGCAACGCCCAAGTCGGCTGGTCAGTCAGGCCGCAGCAAATGTTCATGTAGTGAACCAAACCGCCGTGATGGTCCCAGCCCCGGTGGTAAAGATGAATAAATCGAACGCCGCGCTCAGCGAGCCGACGGGCCAAAAGGCAGTTGGATGCGTACGATCCGTCGCCCGGTTTGGCTCCGTACATGTCGAGTGTTTCTTGCGATTCGTCCGACACATCCATCAATTCAGGAACTGATGTTTGCATGCGAAATGCCAGCTCGTACGCTTTCAATCGAGCTTCGACTTCGGGATCGCGAATCATTTCATTTCGTTTCGAGTCGATGGCGCGGACCGCATCGATGAGCGATCGCTGTCGTGACTGATCGACTCCGCGAGGGTTGCGAACGTAATGAACGGGATCTCCGGTGGAACTGAATTCCACGCCTTGATATTCGCTGGGCAAGAAACCGGCGGACCATTGTCGAGACGCAATTGGCTGCGGGTTCCGTCCACCGACGCTCGTCAGCACCACGAAGCCCGGAAGGTTCTGCGTTTCCGTTCCCAACCCATATGTGATCCAAGAGCCCATCGACGGTCGTCCACTAAGCGCGGTTCCCGTATTCATGAAAGTGTGAGCTGGATCGTGATTGATCTGTTCGGTCACCAGCGATTTGATGATGCAGATGTCGTCGGCCATCTTCGCGTGCCACGGCAGGAAATCGCTGATCGTTTGGCCGCTTTCGCCGTAGTGGCGGAATTTCGTGAGCGGCCCCAAACATTTCAGTTCTTGTCCTTGCAACTGCGCGATCGGCTGCCCTGCCGTAAACGATTCGGGCATCGGCCGACCATCCATTTCGGCAAGCTTTTCCTTGTAGTCGAACGTTTCCAAGTGCGAAGGACCGCCAGCCATGCACAGGAAAATCACGCGTTTTGCTTTTGCAGGCAGATTTGGAAAACCAGTGAGCGGCTCACTCGGGCTGCGGCTTGGATTCGCGGCGAGCGAGTCCGCGCCCACCATGGTTCCAAACGCAGCGGCACCGAGTCCGACTCCGGAATCTTTGAGGAACGTGCGTCGATAGATCTCGTTGTTCATCCGATTCGCCTCGTCTCAATTACGCGTGATCACTTCGGTCAGATTCAGAATCGCGCGAGCCACCATCGTCCAGCTCGCCAATTCCGCTGAATCGCGGTCTGTCATGTTGCTCTGTGCGATTCCAATGGAAAGCAATTCTTGCGCTTCCTCCGCATGCTGTCGGTAATACTCGCGGTTCTGCTGCAGAAGATTTGCCAGTACCGTCCGCTCGTGCTCGGTCGGCTTTCGAGATGTCGCCAAGCGAAACGCAAGATCGATTCTCGCATCGTCGGAATCTGATTTGGACAATGTGTTTCTAGCGAATTCGCGAGCCGCTTCGACGAACGTAGGATCGTTAAGCAACGTCAACGCCGCCAATGCGTTGTTCGACCTGGGCCGAGCGACTGTGCATTCTTCACGGCTGGGCGCGTCAAACGCCTTCATCATCGGATGGAGAAACTGTCGCTGCCAATGCACGTACAGGCCTCGTCGCCATTGCCGCGAGTCGTCGTCCTGCTTGTACTCACGCTGCGGAAAATTTAGGTGTCGGTAGTATCCTGCTGGCTGGTACGGTTTGACGCTCGGACCACCAACATGATTGATCAACAGACCACTAACGGACAGTGCATTGTCGCGAACCATTTCTGCGTCCAACCGATAACGTGATTGCCGAGTGTACACTCGATTGTACGGATCTCGCTCCCGCAAAACCTCCGAGTCGGCGGAGGACTGTTGATAAGTGCGGCTGGAAACGATCAGCTTCACCATGTGTTTGACGTCCCATCCCGATTCGACAAATTCACAAGCCAACCGGTCGAGCAACTCCGGATGGACCGGAGCGTCTCCTTGCCCCCCAAAATCAGCGAGCGAACTAGAGAGGCCCGTTCCGAAGAACAGGTACCACAGCCGATTTACGAAGACTCGAGCCGTCATCAACCCGCCGCGTTCCGGAGTCGTTAGCCAACGTGCTAGATCAAGCCTGGTCGGTCGAGTCTCATCATTGCTGCGAACGTTGCCCAGAAACGCCGGAATGGCCGGTTCGATAATCGGGCCCGATTCGTCGAGCCAATTGCCTCGCGGTAAAAGTCGAATCGTGCGAGGCTCGTTTAACGCAACGGTGACCATAACTCGATCCGTTTGCTTTTCATCAGTCGAGTTGTCTAAATCATCGCCAAGCTTGCTTCGTTCTCGCTGCCAACGCGGAACAACGTCGATTTCAGGAGGCCGTTTGGTTGGCAGCGCATTGGAGCCAATCTTAAAATGCTGAGCTTCGTCAACGTCAGCGAAGAACGCTGCCATCGCGTAAAAGTCTTTGGAAGTAAACGGATCGAACTTATGGTCGTGACATTGAGTGCACCCGAGTGTCGCCCCCATCCAAACGGCCGAGACGTTGCGAACTCTGTCGGCCGCATAAATCGCAAGATACTCTTTCGGCTGCACACCTCCTTCATGCGAAGTTTGCAGCAGTCGGTTGTA
>JAGQPC010000651.1 GCA_020426925.1 Planctomycetales bacterium
CGCTAAAGACATCGTCGAACTGCATGTCTCCGAATTGAAGACCGTTCGCGAGTTGCTCTTCAATAGTCTCCGATTTCCCAGTCGGCAACATCGAGTCAAGTTCCCACTGTCGGTGAATGGGCACGGCGACCGTGCACTCGTCTGCAGGTGAACTTTGCGATATCGGCAGCCGAAAATATGGATGAGCGCCCAATCCAAATGGCAATGGAGTCGACGAAGGATTGTCGATCTGAAACGTTGTCGAAAGCGTCGTCCCTTCGACTGTGAATCGGCACCGAATCCGAAAATCGGCGGGCCATCGCTCTAACAAGCTCGGATCGTCCAACGAAGCGTGAAATTCGGTCGTCAACGACGAAGCTGTTTGGGAGATAATCCGCCACGGTTGCTTGTGAACGAAACCATGTATCGCGTTCCCTAACTTGTCGGCCGATTCTTGGGGGTAACTCTTGCCGTTCCACTCGAAGTCCATGCCTCGCAGACGCCCCGGATACGGGAACAGAATCGGAATGCCACTTGACGAAGGTCGGCATGTACCGCTTTCGAAATCAGCCAGCGACCACAGTACGTCGATACAATCTGCCGAATCAGACGCAGACTTTGGCACTCGAAAACGAAAGCAGTTGCTTCCTAGGCTGACCGCAATTGTTGCTTCCGCGTTTGAGTGTTCATCGCGTATAGTGATTATTTCTTGCTGCATCACATTCTTTCTTGATTAGTCCTTAAGCAGCAGGTTCGTGGACCGAAAGATCCGTTTCGTCTTCGACCCAAATCTGATCCTGGTTTGTCGCCTCGTTAATCTGAAACAGCAAGTCGTCCATGGCAAATGGCTTCGGAAGTACGCTGTGAGCTCCCAGCGACAACAGTTCGTTCACTTCAAAGCCTCGTGGAAAATCGGCAACGCAAATAATCGGCAGATGCCATTGCGATTGAATTAACGCAAGCTCATCAAACCGTTGGGTGGGGCTTGGGTGCACGTCGTACACGATGATGTTTGCGCGAGGTAATCGTACTCTCGTGCGTGTCAACGCTGAAACAGCCGTTCCGCCGGCAACATGAATTGCGTCAGCGATCGATTCTGCGAACCAGACATCGTGCGACACGACAACGGCTTTCGCGCGATTGACAAGCAAACGATTCGCCGCGTGTTTTGGACGTGTACAAAACCGTTTGATTCGAGAAACGAACTCCGCGGCGTAGATTCGTTCTGCGTCAGCAATCGGCAAACCAGATCGCGTTTCTCCTTCGCACCAACTTCCCACTAAAGAAAATATGTGCGCCTTTGGATACCGTTCTTGCAATACGCGACCAATCGATGCAGAGAACTGACCACGCGTCGTTTGCGCTACGACGACTGCCAGCGGCGAAGCTTCCGGATCAGACGGCATTGATTCCAGTGTCTCGAAGACTTGAGTTCGGTCCGATGTCCCCAACCATTCCCTAGCCGTGTGAAACTCCGAAGAGTCGAGACAGCCCAAAACAAATAGGTCTTTCATGGTCGGTTCCGTGACGCTTCGAGTGTTGGGCAAGCTTCCTATGGGATCAAACGTGAAGTCTGACGGTGAGTGATCTGAGCTTTGAATTGATCGGTCTAAACTTTAGAACAACACCGACTCCGCCGTCGAGATGACTTCGAACACCGCGGCAGCATCTTCGGCGTCTCGTAGCGCATCGACGACGGTTTCTGCCGAAAGAATCCGGCTAAGCCGTGCTAGCGTACGCAGGTGACCACGGTCATCAACGGAACAAATCAAGAAGAATATGTCGGTCAAACTTCGACTTCCCCCAAACGGGATACCAGTGGAAGTCACGCCTATGGCCAGGACAGGTTCGCCTAAAATACTTGCCATCGGACGCCGCGAGTGCATGAGCGCAACGCCATTGTCCATCGCCGTAGATTGCAATTGTTCGCGAGCACGAACGGCATCGGCCATCTTTTCTGGGTCCCAAAGCATACCCGTGTTTGCCGCGAGTTGGCACATTGCTTCGATGACGGCGTTCTTCGTTCTTGCGACTAACGGGACCGCAATCGTGTCGACCGTGAGGGAATCTCGGAGCAGTTTTTCATCAACCGGTTGTGCATCCGACTTTGCCAGTGCGTTTTCGACATGAGCCAATTCTTGCTCTTCCAACAAACCCATTCGGTTTTCCATCCAGTGATGGATGTCGGCGCCGTTAAATCGCCATTGGCCTCCGACACGCCGGCCAGGCAGATCGCCTCGGCTAACAAGCTTTTCGACTTGTTGCCGGCTAAGGTGCAAGTACTTTGCTAAACCATCAATGTCGAAGTCGTTGTCGGCCATTAGAGCAGCCCATAGCGTACAAGCGTATCACGCAGTTTCTGTTGACTGGCAGAATCAAGCGGCGTCATTGGCAATCGAAGTTCGCCAGTGTCTCGACCAAGCATTTGCATGGCCGCCTTGATCGGAATTGGGTTTGTCGAAAGCGAAAGCAGATCGCGGCAGAGCGTAAACAGCTTTGTATGCCACTGCTGTGCTGCGGCGAGATCTCCTGAATTGAACGCATCCAGCAAAGCGATCATGTCGGTTGGCACTATGTTGCCCACTACAGAAATCACGCCTTCACCGCCAACAGACAGCAGCGGCAGAGTCATGCTGTCATCACCGCTAAGAATCGTAAGGTTTGTTTCTGCGAGAATCTGCGACGCCTGATCCATTTGGCCAGTCGCTTCTTTGACCATCGTAATGTTCGGGATCTCAGCAAGCCTCGCAATTGTCTGCGGCTCAATGTTCTTTGCGGAACGACCAGGAATGTTGTAGACGCAAATTGGGATATCAACTGCTTCGGCGACCGCTTTGTAGTGTTCGTAAAATCCCTGCTGCGTCGGCTTGTTGTAATACGGAGCGACCAACAGCGCGCCATCGCAGCCTTCTTTTTCGGCCCAACGAGTCAGCCGCAACGCCTCGGCTGTGTTGTTCGAACCGGTGCCGGCCATCACTTTCGCGCGACCTGCAACCGCTTGCACAACTTCCGAAATGACCTGTTCATGCTCGTCGTGAGTCAACGTCGGCGATTCACCCGTAGTGCCAACCGGGCACAAACACTGCACACCAGCATTCACAAGAAAATCGACTTGCTCTCGCAAGCGGGAGGCGTCGACATCGCCATTCTTGAACGGCGTCACAATTGCAACTGAAAGACCTGCGAAATCTGAACCTTTTCGTGTCATTTGTTGATTTCTAACTTCACTTTGCCCAAGGATCTTAATTCAAGAGACCGCATCATACGCGATATTTATCGCAAGCAAAGGGAGGATTCACGTCTCCCGAATTGACGCGGTTCGGATTTGTCGCGATGTACGAGGCGAACTAGTCGGAAATGAGCTGTTTCATTTCTCGTACGGCCTGTTGCATGCCCACCATGATCGCGCGGCCCACGATACTATGGCCGATGTTCAACTCGCACATCCCCTCGATCGATGCCACCGGTTTTGCGTTTCGATAGTCGAGTCCGTGCCCAGCGTGCAATGTCATTCCGGCAGACCGAACGAACTGACCAGCAGCAATCAGTTTTTCCAGCTCCGCATGCTGCACGCCGCCCTTCGTCAGCGAATACTTACCAGTATGAAGCTCGACGGCGTCGGCATTGATTTCAGCAGCGGCCTGAAGTTGCGCCTCGTCTGGATCGAGGAAAAGGCTAACAATCATTCCCGCGGCGCGAAGTTGGTCTATTGCTTTTTCAACCTTGCTCCGGTTGCCGATGACATCGAGCCCTCCTTCGGTCGTGATTTCTTCGCGTCGTTCCGGAACAAGCGTGACTTGATCTGGTTTGACCTTACATGCGATCGCAAGAACGTCATCTTCGCACGCTAGTTCTAGATTGAGTTTGCAGGCAACCGTTTCCTTCATCACGATGAGATCACGGTCTTGGATATGCCGGCGATCCTCGCGCAAGTGTAACGTGATGCCGTCCGCACCGCCCAACTCAGCGAGAGCAGCTGCCCACACGGGATCGGGCTCGCGAGTTTTTCGAGCTTCGCGAACCGTCGCTACATGGTCAATGTTGACACCTAGTTCAGCCATATTGATGGTCTCACCGTCCAAAGAGTGCTAGCAACAAGGAGCTGCAGAGCAAGAGTTTACGCCGAGAGATGGCCATCGTTCAAGCAGCACAAAGGGCCCGCCTGCGGATGGAGACTCGTTCGCGTAGCGTAGACGGTAGACAGTTTCCCGCGGAAAACGTTCGCGCAGCAAAAAACGCCTCATGCAATACGAGGCGTTCATTGATTCGTAGATTGACGTGGTGGCTATTTTCGGTAGCCCAATTCTTGCACGACGCCAAGTAGTTCTTCGTAGGTGATGAAGCGGCGACGATGACGAAGCTTGTATTCGTCGATGGCAACTGCAAGCTCTCGGGCTGGCGGCGAAAGATCGTCGTGGCTGTTCGCAAATTGACGGCGTTCAACGACGGGTGGGGCTGCCAGGCCAATGGGTTGACGTCGGTCAACGAAACCGGGAATTGTGTTCGGAGCTGCTTCCGACATGCCGTGGACTCCTAGTAGTTCATGGAATTTCAGTGTAGTCGCTGACGGAGAGCCTACCTGTCGGCGACCACGAAACATTACGTCGCCACAAAGCAGAAGTCAAAAACGTTAAATGCATCAAAGATCACCGAACATCTAGAAGATCGGCATCTGACTAAGATCGTCGGTATTCTCGAACATATCGAATGGACCTATTTCAAACCATATAAATTACATAACCGGAATTTCTGTTACGCTAGCTTGAAGTCGGGTTCATGCGATGCCGTTTCCCGTCACACTCTTGTCTCGACAAAGATAGATTTTGGAATCGCCAGTGGCGTAAGCTTCCAGCTTGCGTTGCAGATTGGTGAGTCCCCTTGAAGCGTGTTTGTGTGCGACGCGTTTTTGTGTCGAAAGTGGGGGTCTGCGAGATAGGAAACAGGGGGCGTTTCAGTATTTTCTGTTCGCAAGCTGGAAGCTTACGCCACTTTAAAGGCTTCACACGACTTTAGCGGAATCAATTCGAATGACTCAGACTATGGAAACGCCACGCGACGAATCGATTCTTGCAGAGACTTTTCAGGATGAATCGATTCACGAAAAGTGGGAATCGGTTTATCGAGGCAATCCAGCACAAGATTGTTTCAATGACGATATGCTCGCGCGCCTACTGAAGATTTGTGACTTAGCGGAAGGCGCGAATGTTCTTGACGCGGGTTGTGGCGTCGGCGACCACACGTTTCGCCTCGCTCGACACGGCTTTCGTTGTGTCGGTGTCGACATATCGGAACCGATGCTCGCTCACGCCCGAGAAATCGCTGCAAATACTTCGACAAAATATCCAATCGAATTCGCTTGTGCGTCGCTAGAGAAATTGAATTTCGACAGGCAGTTCGATTTGATCCACTGTCGAGGCGTATTGATGCATATTCCGAATTGGCGAGCCGCCCTTTCCAGCCTTTGCAAGCTCACAGCGGAAGATGGCCGAATTATGATTTGGGAAAACAACCACCGATCATTGGAGATGAAAATCGTCGGTTTGGCCGCCGTGTTGCGAAAGCCATCGCGAGACCGAATCGCCAATATCGACGGAATTGAGTTTCACGATCGCAAAGACGGCTTTGCCCCGCTTACTCGCGTGGCAAACTTGCGCACTTTGCAATCCGAGCTGGAGCAGCATGGTGTCGATGTCGAAGTCCGGCGAACGAGTGAGTTTTTTGACATCAACCGATTTCCGGAAGGTCTTCTACGCAACGCAGCAGTTCGCTTCAATCGGATCTGTTTTTCGCTGCCGGGAACTGCGACGCTCGCGTGCGGCAATGTTCTCATCGGAAAGCGAAATCCGCGGGGCGTGCCTCCTGGGTAACTGTTAGATGCTTCCGCGCAGTAAGGCTTCGTTGCGGAACGCAAAGATTTCATTGGACATTGCGCGTAACGCTTGATAGCGATCTTCTGGTTCTTTTTGTAACGCCTTCAAGCAGATTCGTTCAAGCGCGGGCGGCACAAAGCGTTCGGTGTTAGCTTTGCTCGGAGGAACCGGGTCTTGCGTCACAATGCGATCAAATGTTGCTCGAACATCGCGACCTCGGAACGGCTCACGCAGCGCGAGCATTTCGTAGAGTACGACACCCATACTGAAGATGTCTGTTCGCTCGTCGATGAGCCGATGGCCAAGTACCTGCTCGGGTGACATGTACAGCGGTGTTCCACCCCGGCTGAGCACATCGTCGTCGTCACCTTCATTCGGCATGCCCCACACTTTGGCGACTCCCCAATCGAGCAGCGTTGACTCGCCGAATCGCCCGATCAAGATGTTTTCCGGTTTAACGTCGCGATGAATGACGCCTCGCGTGTGCGCGTAACTCAGAGTGTCGCAGATTTGCGTGAATACGTTGAGCAAACGATCGAGGGAATAACGTTCTTCATAGTCGCCTTTTTTCTTAGCGAGATTCAGGATCACATCGAACAGGGTCTCGCCGGCAATCTTTTTCATCGTGAAATAAAAATTACCTTTATCATCCTGCCCAATTTCATATACCGGAACAGTGCCTGGATGTTGCAATTGAGCAGTGATGCGAGCTTCTCGAAGCAATCGTTTGAGTTCTTTCTTGTCGTCACGAAAGTCAGGACGAAGCATTTTCACAACGACATTTCTTCCCAAATTCGTATCCTTGTAGACGCGGACGTCGGCTTTTCCTCCGCGCGCTAGGTGCCTGGGATGGCTATATTTGGAGAATTCGTTCGTGACGTAAGGTGGAATTTCCGCTTCGATATCCGAAACGTAAATGCCATCGTGTTCAGCAGTAACAGTCCAGGACAAATTCGTGTCTCCGCGGGAAATTGATAATTTTGTCTTGGTTCACGCTATTGGGGAGAAGATTGTCGTCCATGACGTTGCGGCTGGCCCCTGCGCAGTTCGCGGTTAAAACCAGCTTTACAAGTATATGCCTTGTTTGCGCGGAATAATCGCACGAACCGGAACTCCAGCTACAGATCGTTGCTCGAACCAACCGTAGGTGCTGTGATCGTAGCGACGGACGGCAATTTCGGGCAATACTTTTCACGGAAAACGGAAAAAACAACAACCCGAAAACCCAAATTGGCACATTGGCGAATCTACGAGTGACGATTCCGCCGCTAAACCTGAAGGAACTGCAATATGTATGAAGCCGAAGTTCTTCCTCCGCCGAGAAAGTCGCGCGCTCCAATCTATGCGTTGACCGCGCTACTAACATTGGCGGGGCTCTTGTTCCTGCCATTTTTTGTTTATCTCAAATGTCGGATTGAAGTGCCGAGCAAGCACATGGCGGTGCTGATCAAAAAGACTGGCAAGGACTTAACGAATGACATGGAGATCGCTCCGGACGAATCGTACAAGGGCGTTCAGCTGGAGTGCTTGGGTGAAGGGCGTCATTACCGCAATCCGTGGAATTGGCGTTGGGAAGTCGTACCGCAAGTTGAGATCCCGGAAAACAAACTAGGTGTCCGCATTCGCCTTTCGGGTGATGAGCTACCATACGGGCATCTCATCGCGATACAGGAAACCCAAAAGGGCATCATTCCCGATCCGCTTCGTCCTGGACGCTACGCCATCAACGCAACGGTCGCCGGGTCGCAAGTTCGCGGACACAACAACTATGTGGAGCTAATCGAATTGCACGATCCGGTTACCATTCCAGCCGGTTTCAAAGGAGTCGTTACCAATCTTTCCGGCCCCATGCCGAAAGATCCAAATGTTCTTTTGGTAGACCCAGGGTCTCGCGGAGTCCAAGCCGAAACACTCACTCCTGGTCGACACTACGTCAACCCTTATGTGACGCGAATTGACTTGGTCGACTGCCGCAGCAAACGTTTTGATCTGAACACGGGCGGCTCGATGGGATTCCCATCAAAAGATGGTTTTTGGGTGACGCTTGATGGAATAATCGAGTTTCGCGTGATGCCTGACAGAGCTGCACATGTGTTTGTTACCTATAACGATTCGGTTGGAGACACAGGCGTGCAATGTTCGGTTGAGGAAGAAATCATCAACAAGGTGATTTTGCCGAACGCTAGATCGTTCTGCCGATTACGTGGTTCTGACCACTATGGAAAAGAGTTTATCAGCGGAGAAACTCGCACTCAGTTTCAAGAGGATTTCCAAAATCAGTTGGCCTCGACTTGCGAGTCACAGGGAATCAAGATCATTCAGGCTTTGATCACTCGGATCTATCCGCCACAAAAGATCGCAAAACCCGTCCGTGATCGCCAAATGGCTACGCAGCAACAACATCAGTACGAAAAGCAAATTGTTCAACAGGAATCGGAAAAGCAACTCGCAATCGAAACCGAACTGATCAAGCAAAAGCAAGCGTTAGTTGAGGCCGATCGCAAAGTCGTTCGCACGGTCACGGAAGCGAAGCGTGAGCAAGAGGTCGCGTTGATTCAAGCGAAACAGAAACTGCGAGTAGCAGAGCTTAACCTTGAGGCGGCAACAGACCTTGCTGCAGCCGTTACGGCAAAAGGCGAAGCGGCCGCCGAGGTCATCAAATTTAAGAATGCGGCCGAAGCCGCGGGTTGGAAACGTGCTGTCGCCGCGTTCTCCAATGACGGTGACGCTTTTGCTCGATGGGTCATGTTGAAGAAGATCGCTCCGTCCTATCGCCAAATGATGGTAAATACGGCGGACAGCCCGATCATGGATATCTTTTCCCAATACGAAACGAGCCGCACCGCAAAGTCCGAAACCTCAACAACGACCGACGCGGTGGACGGCGAACTGGCACTTCCGGTGACTCGCAACGGCGACGAAACAGAAGCCCAACCTCGCTAAACACTGCCCGCCATGCTGGCAGAAGCAAGAGTTGCTCGCCTCGAATCAAGAGCAGAAATCAAAACTTCGAAAGAACATAAACATGAACAAAAGACTAATCACCGCTATCACGGTACTTGGGATGGGAGCGTGCGGACTATTCGCGATGTTCCACTGGAATGTAAACCGATTCTATGTCCCTGAAGGCTACAGCTTGATGCTTCGCTACAAGGGGCCATTGATTTTTGGTGCTCGTGACGAGGCACCTGCAGGTCACTTCGCCGAGAACAACCAAATCGGTATTCGAGAACAGCTTTGCGGCCCTGGCCGACACTTTTACTGCCCGATCTGGTGGGAACGAACTCTGGTCCCCGATCAAGTTGTACAACCGCACCAGGTCGCGATCGTCACAAGCAAGATGGGTGACGCGTTGCCAAGTGGTGAGTATCTGGTCGACGGAGGACTGTCCGGAGAAAACCGCGCAACGCACAAGGGGATTCTTCGCAAGGTATTTGGCCCCGGCCGATATCGTGCAAATCCGTACGCGTTCGAGTTCAACATAATCGATTCTAACCAAGGCAGCACTGAAGCTGGTGCTAAAGGCTGGGTCGAAATACCGACCGGCTATGTTGGAGTTGTAACCTACTTGGCGGCCAACAAAGCGGAAGGGCACGAACGCGGCATTCAGGACGAGGTTTTGCCACCCGGTCTGTACCCAATTAATCCTCGTGAGATCACGGTCGACATCGTCGAAATTGGTTTTCGCGAAACCAGTATTACGGTTGACAAAGTGATGAAGCAGGGAAAAGTCGCTCACGACGAAAGCGGCGAACCGGTCGCTGTGGCAGATTCCGGAATTGGTTTTCCTTCCAACGACGGCTTTGACATCCAGCTGGACTTCACGGCGATTTGGGGAGTCATGCCTGCGGAAGCTCCGGAAGTCATTCGCACTTTCGGAACGATCGAAGAAGCAGAGCGAAAGGTCATTCTGCCACAATCGGAAAGTATCTGTCGAAACAACGGATCGAAAATGAGCGCCGTCGAGCTGTTGGTTGGTAACACTCGACAACAGTTTCAGATCGAAACATCGACAACGTTTAAGAACGTCTTAGCCGACAAGGGGCTAACGCTGTTGTACGGGCTCGTGCGACATATTTACATTCCTCGAGAGGTGCGTGTCCCGATCCAGGAAGGGTATATCGCCGACGAACTCAAGCTGACGCGAGAAGAGGAAAAACTGACAGCCAAGACTCAGGCCGACCTGAAAGAAGCTGAGAAAAAAGTTGAACTTGAATCGGAACGAGTCACAGTCGAAACCGAAAAACTCGTTGCAAACGCAATCGCAGAAGGCGAACGACAGGCTCGCGAAATCGAAGCAGAAACTGCCAGGAAGGTTGCTGAAGTCGACAAGCAAATCGCCGAGCTGGACGCGAAACGTGAAGTACTGCTCGGTCAAGCAGAAGCCACGGCAATGCAGTTGCAGGAAGAAGCGAAGGCCCAAAAGTTCGACCTCGCTGTTCAGGCGTTCGGCACTCCGGACGCTTACAACAAATGGGAATTCGCGGAAGGCTTGCCGGAAAACATGGACCTAAAGCTGTTCTACGCGGGCGAAGGTACACTGTGGACCGACCTGAACGGCGTCATGCCAACGTTCCCTGTAAACGCAAAGACTAAGGCAAAATAGTTGTGTTCCGTTCCAATCTCTCTCGCTGCTTTGAGGGTTGGGCTGACTTTGCCCTCCCTTTGCGAGAGTCGGCCCGTAGCGGTGGAGAGGGCAAACGTCTTGCGTTTATCGAACGCTCGACTATTGCCTCTCCCCTCGCGGGCACAGAAGCCTAACACTACGCCTTCTTGGCCATACGGACGATTCGCAGGTGCCCATCGTAGCACGCAACTGCCGCTTCGGGCCGAATTGCGTGTCGATCTAGATCGAGAATCGGACTGGGCAGTTTGATCTTGTGAAAGTCCAGTTTTTCTTCGTTCCAAAAGACGACATAACCTTCTTGCCCACCGATCCCGCTGACTAGCGTTCCGTCGGACTCATGAATCAATCGCCACACGATGCCGCGAGGGATTTCCTTCGCCTCGTGCGTGCGAATCTGCTTCCCCGATTCCCAATCAAAAACAACGACAAGCGGTTCTTGCACTCCAGCGAACGGATTTGTCGCTTTGTGGAGACCTCCGCACGCAAGCTGGTTCCCACTCGCGTTCAGTGACATACAACGCACTCCGCCGTAATCGACTTGCTGCCCGCCGTGATAAGTATGGAGCGGCTTGGCGTCAAGCGTTCGAACGTATTTGCCAGTCGATGTTTCCCATTGGTGAACCTGACCCTTCAAATCACCGCTTAATAGCTGACTGCCATCGGGCAAAAAGTACAGACTATAAATATGAGCTTCGTGTTTTTGAAGCGTTTGCAGGAGTTCGCCGGAATCGCTCGACCATAATTTGACTAAGTGATCGTTACCAGCAGTTGCGATTGTCTTGCCGTCAGGACTGACTGCAAGCCACCGGATCCATCCGTCGTGAGCGTCGACCTGCTTGACCGGTTTGGCCGATTCTCCTTCGGCGATTTCCTCGTGCGCATTCCAAAAGCAGAGCCGACCGTCGTAGCCTGAGGTAAACATCTTGGTTCCGTCGAGAGAAAACCCGACCGAGCGAACCCAGCTTTCATGGCCGCCGGTGAATTGTGCGTGCGAGTCCTTTTCTAGATCCCACCGCTGAACGGACATGTCCATCGATGTTCCAAAAACGAGCTTGCATGTTGGATCGTATCGGCACCCTAGCATCGGAGCAGAGTGCTTCCATTGACGAGCAACGTGAGTCTCTTTAGGTTCGATGGGTTCTATCGCCGGTACGTTTTGTTCTGTTTGGTCGGTCACGCCAACAGCTCCTCAATCGCCTCGCCAGTTGGATCTGCCATCGGCACGGCTCGGCCCCCTATGTCGAATTCGTTTGTCGGATCTAACCCGATCGCGCGCAGATACGTGTGGAATAGATCAGCTGGCTTGACCTCTCGATCGGCGATTTCCGTACCGTCTTTGCTCATTGCGCCAATGACCGCTCCAGGCTGAATCCCACAGCCGGCCATCGTGATGGAGAACCCTTTCCCCCAATGATCACGACCGAATTTGCTGTTAATTCTGGGCGTTCTGCCAAATTCGGTGAGCACCAACACGAGCGTCGAGTCCAGCATTCCGCGTTCGGCCAAGTCGTCCAGCAACGTGGAGTAGGCTTGGTCGAACTCGCCCAGTTGTTCGATGTGGAAATTGAAGTTTTCGGCGTGGGTGTCGTAATTTGAGTGCGACACTTGGACGAACGATATATCGTTTTCAAGCAATCTGCGGCCGAGCAGGCACTGCTTGCCGAGGTCAAAACTGCCGTACTGTTCGGCCAGTTTTGGAGGTTCCTTCGTCACATCGAAAATCTCACGCTTGGCCATCAGCTGCAAGGCTTGCTCGTAACTTTGGGCATACGCGTCGGTTTCAGCTGTGCGCCGACGCTGCAAGAATCGCTCGTTCGCAGCACGACGAAACGCTTGGCGCTGGTCGTTGACCGTGGCGGTCATGCCGCCCGGCAGGCTGCTGTTGCGAAGGCCGCCGTTGATGCCGACGGAAATGCTCCCGTACTTTGGACCCAGGAACGCTGAATTGCTACTGCGAGATCCAGCCCCATTCGAAACATGAATGTGTCCGGGCAAAGACGAACTTCCGTCATCTAATCCTTTGGCGACAATCGCGCCGATGTGCGGATAGTCGGCCGTGGGGCTCTGTTTGTGACCGCGTTCGATTTTGTATCGACTGAGTCCGTGATCGTTGTCGTTCGTATTTACGGTCCGCACGATCGACATGCGATGCATCTGCTTCGCTGTCTTTGGCAACAACTCGCAAATATGTACGCCGGGAACAGATGTAGGAATGGCACGAAATGGCCCGCCATTAAGCGTGCCAGGCTTTGGGTCGAATGTTTCCAACTGGCTGACGCCGCCGGAAAGAAAGATCGACATCACGCGCTTTTTCTTGGCAGCGATTTCCGCAGCGACGGAAGGCTGAACCAGTGTACCAAGCCCGGCCATCGTCGTCGCGCCTGCGGCAATGGTACCGAGAAAATTCCGACGAGCGATCGTGTGTTCGGACGAGTTGCACGCGTATTTGCATTTCATCGTTTTTGTCCTTCAATCATTTCTTCTAACGCCTGAAGCGGCACACCGCTGCTTAATGATTAAATCGAAACTCTAAAGACGATAGCAGTCCCCACGCGACTTCGCGAATTGCTTTTGGTCGTTCCCTCTCACGATCGGCCAGATAGGCAACGACTTCGGCCTGTTCGGCCTCCGTTGGCTTGCGACAAAGCAGCGCGAGGTACATCTCGCTGGCAAGCACATTTGCGTCCTTCATTTCTTGTAGCCGCTTCATCAACGAACCATTGGAAGGGCTGAGCCAACCTTGAATTCGTCCATCATTTGCAAAGAACAGAGCTTGATCCGCCGTCGCACTGAATACGTCTTGAGGCGCACCGCCAGGCGCAGCGAACAGCGAAACGTAGGTGCTCACAACTTGATCGCGTCGCTTTTGAATCAAAGCGTCAATCTGGTTTTTCTTTTCTTCTGCCGAGATGACATCGGGCTTTTTATCTTTGTTCGCGTTTTCCCATTCGGCGGTTGCTTCGTTCTGAAATCGGTCGCTGAGTTCAAGCCCGGCGATCGTCGCGCCAGCCAATTGCTCTGGCGAAAGCGCAGACAGAGATCGGACCGCGAAACGACGCTCGGACGAATCGCGAAGATCAGCAAGAGCGTCGTCAACGGCAGCTTTCGCCTGGTTCGAATTTGCAACTGCTTCATCCAGTTCGCGCCGAAACGATTCCAGTTTATTCTTGACTTCGACCAGGTCAGAACTCGCTTGCTCTCGCTTGGCGGTTGTCTCTTGTAACCGCGTGCGAATTGCGGCCAGTGATTGTTTTGCCGTTTCCAAGTCTTGCCGAGCATTCGTGATTTGCGGTTCGATAGCAGACTTTGTTCGTTCTAGTTCACGCACGGTCGAGTCGAGCTGAACGTCGCCGAGATTTTCCGCAGCGGAACGAGCTTTATCGATTGCTTCGGCCAACGCATCGAACGCCTCTTGAGACTTTATTAGCGACACCTCTTTCGACTTCAGTAGGTCCGCTTGCTCACCGTCAGAAATTTTCAGATCGTCGATTTGCTTGGTGAAGCCATCTACCGACTCTTGGAGTTCGTCGACGCGAGCTTGCAACTCGCTGTTATTTTTCGCACGAAGTGCCTCGACGAAATCATTCGCAGAATTGTGAGCAGCGATTTTCTCGCGGTAGTCGCGTTGCAGCCGAAGTTCTTCACGGCGCTGAGCCAAACCTTCAAGCATGGTCTTTCGCATACGGTTTGCGCTTTGAGCGAACGTCAACGCTCCACGGGCTTCCGCAACCATATCAGTCAAGCCGACTCGCTCGGCCCTCATGCGCGCAAGTGAGCGGTTCTTGTCCGCAATGCTGGTCGTCAGACCTTCCAAAGTTTTCTTCTGTTCGGCGATGCTCTTGATCAGACCATCAATTTGCTTGGAGGCATTTTCAGCACGCGACT
>JAGQPC010000652.1 GCA_020426925.1 Planctomycetales bacterium
ATTCCAAATTCATCGGGAACTGCTGGTCGATCGCTCGCATCGAGTCCCAAATCCGATACGATGCCGTACTGCGGCCCACGAGCGTCGAACCGACTCCGATTAGTATGTGCTCAGTCGTTGTACTTCCAAATTCAGGTTGCCCTTCGGAATTGAGAACCTGCGATCGCTCGCCTTGCCCAATCGGGTCAAAGCACAACGCCGCCATGCCGTGCTTGGCCATCATTATCCCGAATCGCTGGTTGTAATCGGCAGTCTTACCCGTGCGGCTGTGGCCACTCGACACGACGACGCCGGGTACAGCTTTATCACCGTCCGGCAAATACAGATTTGCGGTGATATGGTGATTCGGCCGGCTGGCAAAAATCACATTTTCAATTCGATAGCCGTCTGCCTCGATCATCCGCACCGTACGTGCGTTCAAGTCCGTTTGTTCCGGCAAGCCGCCCAACTGTTCGATGAAGAACGCTCGCAGCCTTTGTTGATATGCGTGAATCTGTTCGGGCGTCTTTAGAAGTTCGAAAGCCTTCTCGCGCCGATCCAATGCAGCGTAAGCCTGTTGTTGAAGTTGAGCATACAGCGCAGCCTCAGCTCGTTCGTCCGCTGTCAGACAATTCAGCTCATCGCCCGCGCGTCCGCTGGCAGCGAAACTGACGAAAAGCATTAGCAATAGAACGTGTCTCATGGGGCACTCCGTCGAAAGTACTTTTCAAAGATCGAAATTCGATCGGGTGCCATGATACACCGATTTGCTCGACTCCGCTCAAGTCTTGAGTCATCTCGTGCGCAACGTAGTGGAAGTTGCTAAACTTCCTTCGCCTCAGGGATCTTTGGCAAGATCCACTACGGTTCTCGCATCCGCAAATTGCCATCTGCTGCGGCGTTCGTTTCACTAAACCGTCCCGTGCTTAGCTCGCGTCTTGAAAACCGAAACGATATTATCGGCTCATCCGCAAGTTCCAAAACCAGAATTCTTCGACCAACATGCCAACCAAATTAATGCGCCAACAATTCGCTACTCGGCAGCACCAACTCGCGTTCATAAACGCCGCTCTTTTGGTCAGTGTGCTTAGCGGATTGGCCACAGCACAAATAGCTCCTGCTTACGAGAACTCGGAATCCCAGCACGAACCGTGGGCGAAAATCAGCCGCTACTTCGAGCCGCCAGCAGAATGGACAAACCGTTACGGCGACTATGCATCGCCGTTAGTATTCAAAGACGGCAGCGAGGTAAAGTTAGCCGCTGATTGGGCTCGTCGAAGAAACGAAATCGTCAAGGATTGGACAGCGTTCCTTGGCGAATGGCCTCCATTAATCACGCCACCAAACGTCGAAGTGCTTGAATCGACACGGCTCGAGCACATCACTCAGCATCGCATCCGATTTCAGTGGACACCAACCGAATGGACGACCGGGTATTTGCTGTTGCCGGATGGCGAAGGCCCATTCCCCGGTGTGATCACAGTCTACTACGAACCGGAAACGGCCGTTGGCATGGGGAAACCGCACCGTGACTTTGCTCTACAACTTGCCAAACGCGGTTTTGCAGCACTGTCCATCGGTACGACCGAGGCCACTGCGGCTAAGACATACGCCTTGTATTGGCCTAGCATCGACGACGCTCAAGTGCAGCCGCTGTCCATGTTGGCATATGCAGCAGCCAATGCATGGCATGTTCTGGCCGCACGTCCTGAAGTCGACGAAACGAGAATTGGAATCGTGGGACATTCATTCGGCGGAAAGTGGGCCATGTTCGCGTCGTGCCTATTCGACAAGTTTGCCTGCGCGGCGTGGTCGGACCCGGGCATCGTGTTTGATGAATCGAGGCCCAACGTCAATTACTGGGAGCCATGGTACCTGGGCTATCACGCTCAGCCGTGGCGACCACGAGGCGTCATCACACCAGACAATCCGGCTCGAGGCTTATATGCAAATCTGCGAGAACAGAACCGCGACCTTCATGAGCTGCACGCGTTGATGGCGCCGAGACCGTTTTTGGTTTCCGGCGGCTCGGAAGATCCTCCACTTCGTTGGCAAGCACTCAACCATTCGGTGAAGGTCAATGAAGTACTCGGCCAGAAACGAAATATCGGGATGACCAACCGGCCAAATCATGCACCAAACGAAGAGTCAAATGAAATCACCTACTCTTTCTTCGAGCACTTTTTGAAGTAGCGTGCTGAGTAATCCTGTTGATTCATTCTTGGAACACTCTTGCTTGCTCGCTTTCGTTTCGGGTTTCGCAATCGATCGGTTGTGGTTGGTCTGCCGCTTGTTTCCGAAGCCGTAATTCACTTGCGCCGGCTGGCATTTCTATCAGGCCGTCGGATAACACAAGACCGTGACCGAGACATGCGCTGATTCGCTCATAAGTTTGTCACATCGGCACATCTTCATACTTCACAAGCCGTTAAACTGACTCGCCATAGATTTTGGCTTCGCAGTATTGCCTAGTCGGATAGCCAATCCGATTCCCCAGAATCGATCAAATAACACCGATAAACCGTGCGTCGATCGGCCGCAGCAGCAACTTCGTGAGAGCTTCGATGGGAACGGGAGCAACTGGCGCATTGCGTGCTCTTGCAAACAAAGCGGTGAAGCAAGGCTTCCGCGACGTATACGAATGTTCAACTTGGCAGCGGTCACGCAAAGGAGCAATGGGATGAAAACGAGACGGCAATTCCTACAGTATTCTGGTTCGGTTGGTGGTGGTCTGTGGTTATCGTCTAAACTGCAGTTGCCACAATCAGTATTCGCGCAGGCGCCTGAAGGTACGCTCGATCCGACAGGAATCCCGAAATATGTCATGCCACTTGTAAAACCGCCAGCAATGCCTGGTCGTTCTAACAAGAACAAAGACAAATACAAAATCGCCGTCCGGCAGTTTCGTCAGCAGATACTTCCACCAGGCCTTCCCGACACGACAGTGTGGAGCTACGGATCGGTCGATCATCCTGGAACTGTATTGGAAGGTGGTACGTTTAACTATCCCGCCTTTACGATTGAGGCGACGGCATACAAGACGACTCAGGTTCAGTGGAGAAATGAGCTGGTCGATGACAAAGGAAAGTTCTTGCCTCATCTTTTGCCCGTCGACCAAACATTGCACTGGGCGAATCCGCCCGGAGGAATAAACGGACGAGATTCGCGCGGGTCAGATCCGGATCTGTATCTCGGGCCAGTTCCGATCGTCACGCATGTTCACGGAGCCCACACAACTGAGGACAGCGACGGGTATCCGGAAGCTTGGTACCTACCTGATGCTAAGAACATTCCCGCAGGCTACGCTCGCACGGGCACTTTCTTTGACATTTACAATTCCACATATGGTCATCGCTGGGACCCCGGAGTTGTCAGCTTCAAATATCCGAACGATCAGTCGGCCGCCACGTTGTGGTATCACGATCACACTCTCGGCATGACGCGAGTAAACGTCTATGCGGGACCCGCAGGATTTTACTTGATTCGCGGTGGACCGAATGACCTAGACCTTGGCTACACGGCGCCGGGAGTCGGAGATAGTCCATTCGGTGAGTACACCGAGATTCCTATCGTTATCCAAGACCGTTCCTTCAATGCGGATGGCTCGCTGTTCTACCCGGACAATCGAGCTTTCTTTGAAGGGTTGAACGCAAATCAGCTTCAGATTCCTTTCATTCCCGATCCTGCGTGTGAGGGGC
>JAGQPC010000653.1 GCA_020426925.1 Planctomycetales bacterium
ATCGGAATCATGCCCGCAAAGCCCCGAGATGGCGATTAACGGACGCGGGCTTTGGCGAGCGTCTCCGATCGCGGACAGCTATATCGAAGCCTCGTTCGATGCCGAAACTGAGTTTGCGTGAACCTAGTACGCTCTTGACGTTTCGGGCGTACGCGTCCGGTGGTATTCTGGCGTGGTGCCGACCTTAAACGGGACCGTAACGAATTTCGTGAATCTTGTGTGCGCGACATGAATGACAGCAGCCGGAAATGGGACGAGCCACTCAGAATTCTGAGAGCAAAGTTAGCCCACGGCGAGAATACATCTCAGCAGGAACTGGATGCGATTGTCGCTGAATGGAAACCTCGAAAAAAGACATTGAGGGAGCATGACAGCGATGAACCACTGGGCTTAGTCGACGAGAGCGGCAGAGCCTTAGACCTCACAGCAGAGCGATGGTTGTGTCACCTCTTGGGATTAAGACACCGATGCGTTCAAGTCGTCTTGACATGGAATAATCCAAAACTGGGCCGGGTCTTACTCCTACAGGTGCGAAGTTGGTCAAAGTTGGACTCTCCGGGCCATTTGGATGTATCCGTTGGCGGCCACGTTTCAAGGACGTCTGCGGTTGACTCACTAGCAACCGCGCATCGCGAAATGTTCGAGGAGTTGGGGCTCAAGCCGGATGACCTAGATAACAATTGCCTTGATCTCGTTGACTCTTACGGCAACGTCGATTCATGCGACAACGAACGATTTCACAATGCGGAATGGCGTGACCTCTATGTAGGCGAGGTAACGACGAATGGGTTCTTGAATTGTAGATTGATTGACGGAGAGGTTGCCGGGCTGTACTTGTGCCCAACCTATGAATTGCGAAACTTCGTTGAACAAACGTCAATTCCGATGACTAAGTCGTTGGGACTTTTCCTTTCTCATGTCTATCCGAACCAGATCGGTCCCCATTCGCGAACTACGAAAACGACAAGTGCGTAAACGACTAACGCAACTCCGCCGCCCACGATGATCCTTGGAATTCCCAAATACAACTTATGTAATGGTATTTTGCTCAATGAATGCTCGTTCGCGTGAGTTGTATCAGCATGATCCAAGACCTTGATGACAATCGCATAATCCGGGTTGGAACAGATTTCTTGCCGTAACCCTCTCGCACGGCTCTGGTGAAATTTACTGCGTTCGGTAAGTTTCTTTATTAGCTTTGCCGAGTAAACGCCTAAAACGGCAAGAAGCCCCCCGATCAGTC
Organism: Planctomycetales bacterium; assembly: GCA_020426925.1. Classification (GTDB taxonomy): domain Bacteria; phylum Planctomycetota; class Planctomycetia; order Pirellulales; family Pirellulaceae; genus JAGQPC01. Next base: position 1,244 of record JAGQPC010000653.1, read on the forward strand.
CAAGTTGCATTGGCGAAATCGGTCTGAGAGATACGCATACAGCTGCGACAAGTGCTGCTAATGTAATCGCATGCTTGAGGGACTGATCTCGGAGCTTTTCGTGGTGCCGGAGCGCATCACGCTGTTCCGTATAGAAGAATTTCAATAGTTCAACGAGTGAGTCACTCATCTGTTTTTCTTTCTGAGCGTGCCATCGGGATTATTTCGATTTCGATGAAGCAATATTGATTCGCTGCGCAGAATAATTTCTTCCGCCTCGTTGGTAACCGCAGCGCGTGTCATAGGTGCTGCGTGCGGTGGTTCGGCAGCATCAGTTATAAACTAGGCGAACTCACTGAAACGGACGTCGATTGGAGTCGCAGTGATCGAACCCGGAAATGCGTAAGGTGTAACTGCAAATCATCCAATAACTTACGGCACATGCATCAAGTGCCGCGCTGTAAATGCGCTGCAGGCAGGCGGCACACAGAGCCGCTCCATGGCGTCAGCGGTCACTGCCTGCCGGTTGATCGCGAATCGCGAACTTGACGCGTCAATTCGCAACCAGATCGTGGCATTAGCCCAAGTGTCTACCGGATGGTCCGTAGAACCTTCGAGCCTGACAGCTCCTCGATCAGGATGAGATAATCTTGCGGACGATGTGCGAGCGCAACTTACTCCTGAAAGTTGTGCCGAACACCGGTCACGATTCCATCGTCAAGGTGGAGCTCAACTGGAGTTGTGACAAACCAATCGTATTTTGGCTCCAAGGCAATTTGCACAACGGTTGCTGGAATCCGCATGAGTTCCGACTCACCGAACGGCGGAATCTCAATTAGTGCAAGTTGGCCTTTCTCCTTGACGAAACTTGGGAGGATCTGCCGGCATCTCGAGCAGTCATGCTTGTGCAGCATGACCGTCCATTTCCCGTGACCGATCGCGTCACTATCTAGGTAATTCATGAGCGGTAGACGCTCACCTATCCATTTCTCGGGTTCAAGTAGCACAAACCCGTCGCTTCCGGCGATAACTCCATCGGCGGCAAGAGTATGCGGTTGATATGACGATCCCCACCAAGCAAGGCATGATCCAGCTCCCACAAATGCAACGCACGTTAACAGCACGGAAAGCCCCGAAACGCGGCCATTTTCGGCACAAAAGCTCTGACGCAAAGCGATCAATGCACTCAAAACAGCAATGTCGAAAGCTGCGGTAAGCCACGGGCTAATCATTACCTTGCCGAAACAGCCACACGAGGCGGCGCCTTGAAAGCCGCGGGCGATTGTAACTCCCGTGAAAATCGTAAAGCATAACGTAACTGCAGTCCAACATCCCCGGCGCCGGATGCCAAGGAAGAGCCAAGTCGCGAGGAAAACCTCAATCTGGACTGCACCAAGTACGACTACTTTCTTCGACCAAAGATCAAAAGCCGCGACGGGGCGGCTGCCCAGCTCGTGCGTTTTCAACAGTGCCGCAGTCACGAGCAGGCAGGCGATGCCATAGCGAAGAATCACCGCAAAATAATATCGCCTATCCGAACACTTCGCTTGCACATCATCCAATGATTGGTCGTCGTTTACCATTGAAGATTCAGCCAATTGCTCGAAGTCGATACTTCCAGATGCACCACACGGCGTGTATTCCATCCCGCCAACCAATGGTTTTGCCTTCACTATAGGTACGCCGCGAATAGCTGATAGGCACTTCTGCAATTGTCAAACCGCGACTCAAGAATGCCGCCGTCAACTCAATTTCGATACCAAAACCCGCCTCCAGCAATTGAGGTAGGACGGCTTTCGCAACTGGCAACGGAAACATCTTGTAGCACGTTTCAATGTCAGTCAGTTGACAGCCAAGCAGCGAGTTGGCAATTGAAGTGATCGTACGGTTGATCATGCGGTGCCACA
>JAGQPC010000654.1 GCA_020426925.1 Planctomycetales bacterium
CAATCTCGATCGTCTGGCAGAGAACGGCGCACGGTTTTTGGATTTTCATTCCAACGGCGCAGTCTGCAGTCCAACTCGAGCCGCGCTTGTAACCGGACAATACCAGCAACGAATCGGAATTCCGTCGGTAGTCGTCGCACGAGAAGATGGACCGACGCATCGCGATGGCATCAAGCCGGCGCATACGACGTTCGCGGAATTGCTACGGACCGTGGGGTATCGCACAGGCTTATTTGGCAAGTGGCATCTTGGCTATTACCCAAAACACAATCCGACGCTGCACGGGTTCGATCGTTTTCGAGGTTACGTTAGCGGAAATGTCGATTTCTTTTCACACGTCGATCAAGCCGGGCGACTAGATTGGTGGAACGGTCCCGAACTGCAAGACGAATCAGGTTATACAACGCACTTAATCACGCACCACTCGCTGGAGTTCATCGAGGCAAACAAAGACCATCCATTCTGTTTGTACGTGGCTCACGAGGCGCCGCATTATCCGTATCAAGGGCCGAACGATAGCGCAGAACGCGTGGCCGGTACTGTTCCGAAGCGAGTGACAGGATCACGCAAACAACAAAAAGCAGCGTATCGCGAAATGGTTTCGGAACTCGACAAAGGAGTCGGACAGATTGTCGACCAGCTAGACCGTTTTGAACTATCAAGAAAAACTCTTGTCTTCTTTTTCTCCGACAACGGTGCAACGAAGCTCGGTTCATGCGGTCCACTGCGTGGAAACAAAGGAACGATTTGGGAAGGTGGGCATCGAATCCCCGCGATAGCATATTGGCCGACAACTATCTTACCGTCGGTGATTTCCGAGACGGCAGTTGGCATGGACTTGGTCCCGACCATGCTTTCGCTGGCCGATGTTCCTTATGCTGAATCGGACTTTGATGGCATTAGCATTGCATCGCTTTTGAAGACGTCCACACCGCTGCCCAGTCGCAGTCTTTTTTGGGACGTTGGCAAGGGACGCAGTGCGGTTCGTCACGACCACTGGAAACTTGTGTCCGTTCCCGACAGTGCCGAGCCGATGCTCTTTGATTTGTCTAGCGACATCGGTGAAAAAAAGAACGTTGCCAGCGAAAACCCACAAGTGACACAACGCATGAGTGAATCGCTGGCAGATTGGCGTCGCGATGTAGGATCTGAATGAATTTGGTCGCTGTCACCCGAAGGCGAGTAACTCGTCCTGTATGATCGACTTCCAATCCGTCGAATTGTGGCAGCGCCTGCAAATAAGGGCGGGTTCCGGACGTCTACGACTCTTCTCTCGTCTCGGGAAAACGCAGCCGAAAAGTCGTTCCTTTTCCGAACTCACTGTTCAGTTCGATTTTACCTCGCAACGAATACATCGTTTCTGCAACTGCGATCAAACCGAGTCCCAAATGCGATTTGTCGATCGAGTCCATCGCAGCCTGAATAATCGGAACTTGATCTTGCTGAAACCCTGCGCCTGAATCGGACACACTCATCACAGCGAATGTGTCTTCTCGTTCGAAGCCTATTTCGATTCGGCCCGAGTCCTCGCCAATAGCCGCGATAGAGTTTTCCATCAAACAGTGCAACAGAATCAGCACATCGATATAGTTCGCACGAACGCGGGGCATAAGCGTTTCATTGTCAACTACCAGGTCAATGTGCTCCGGAACGGATGGGCGTATTAGCTCCAAGCCTTCGGCAACAACATTGGTTAACTCAAGCTGATCTCGTTCAGCAACGACCTGCTTCAGCACCGAGTTTGCATAGCGACATTCTTCGCTGGCTCGTTCGATTCCCTGCTTCATCGATGCGAGCACGTCCGACAACTGTTCATTTTCGGATCCGCCAAGTAGGGCGACGATTTCCATGTTTGCCAGCACAGACCAAACAGAATTGTTCAGGTCATGCGCGACATGACGCAAGACGGGAATCAGCTTCAACCGTTCAAGTAGGTCTCCAACAACAGATGAACCCACTTGTGCTTGCCCCTCGCTCATAAGCATATCCCGATGTCGCCCGTTGTGTTGTGTACCACAGTATTATGCAATGATATCGTCAATCACACGACCATGGACATCCGTTAAGCGGAAGTCTCGCCCAGCATAACGATACGTGAGACGCTCGTGATCAAATCCCAGCAGTTTTAGCATCGTGGCATGCAAATCATGCACGTGGACACGGTTTTCGATGGCTCGGAACCCAAATTCGTCGGTCGCGCCGTATACATGGCCTTTCTTGACGCCACCCCCACAAAGCCACATTGTGAACCCATAATGGTTGTGGTCACGGCCATTTACTTTACCCTGGTTCGCTCCTTTCTTCGGAAGCTCAACCGTAGGCGTGCGTCCGAACTCACCTCCCCAGATAACTAATGTGTCATCTAACATGCCGCGTTGCTTGAGATCAACGATGAGGGCAGCGATCGCCTGATCGCACTGCTGTGCGAGCCGTCGGTGGTTGACTTCGATGTCATCGTGGTTGTCCCAAGGTTGCCCATCTCCGTGCCAAACTTGAACGTAGCGAACACCTCGCTCAAGCAACCTTCGACCAATCAAAATCTGCCGAGCCTGAATACCGGGTCCGTAGAGATCGCGGATATATTTCGGCTCGCGACTAATGTCAAACGCAACTTGCGCCTCTGATTGCATCCGATACGCCAATTCGAATGACTGAATTCGCGCCTCCAGTTTTGGATCGTTGTCTCGCTGGTCCACATGCTGCCGGTTGAGTTCCGTCAAAAGGTCTAACTGACGACGCTGATCCGCCGGCTCCATTCGTTGATTGCGAACGTTCTCAATCAGCTTGTCGATTTCACCGTGTTTTGTGTTGACGTAGGTTCCCTGGTAGATCCCTGGCAAGAAACCGGCTTGCCAATTCTGAGATTCCTGAATCGGATAGCCAGGACACATTGCAACGAAGGCCGGCAAGTTTTGATTGTCGGTTCCCAGCCCGTAGGTCAGCCAACTTCCAACACTTGGGCGAACAGAGCGTGCATCGCCGCAGTTCATCAACATCAACGATGGCTCATGGTTAGGCACGTCTGCATGCATCGATCGGATGACGGTAATGTCGTCAATGCAACCAGCGACGTTGGGGAAGATTTCGCTGACTTCAATTCCGCTTTGACCGTGCCGGTGAAACTTGTAAGGGCTCGCAAACGCGGCACCGGTTTTTCGTTCGGTTCGAGGATTGTCACCTGGCAGCGGCTGGCCCGCGTACTTTGTGAGCATCGGTTTCGGATCAAACGTATCCACATGTGATGGCCCACCGTTCATGAACAGATGGATCACGCGTTTAGCGCGAGCAGGAAAGTGCGGCGCCTTGGCTTTGAGCGGATTCGCAACAGCTGCACTGGCACTGTCCGAAAACATCATTTGTGCGAGCGCCGTTGCCGGCAAACCCATGCCACACTTTTGCAGAAGAGCCCGTCGCGAGTACAACATTACAACTCCTCAATCCAAAAACGTGAATTCGTTCGACATAAGTAGCACATGAGCAAGCTGACTCCAGCGAGCGTCCTCCGCAGATATTTTGGAGTCGGTGTGCGATTCCGGGCCTGCGCCAAACAACGTCTGGCATATCGCGGTTAATTGTGACGACGTAGGCTCACGCCCCAAGACTTTCCGGTAGATGTGCGACACTCCATTCTGCAATTCGACACTGCCTGCGTCATCCTTCACTGCTGAAAGAGTGGTGGCGACTCGATCAGACATAGCGGCCGGAAAATCGTGATTCATCAAATAAAGCGACTGTTGCGGAACCGTCGTTTGAAATCGCTTTGGAGCATGTGTATCCGGTGAAGCTACGTCAAACGCGCGAAACAAGCCAGGAAAGTTTTGACGATCGACAAACGCGTACAGCGTGCGACGATTCGACGGATCTTTTCCGGTAATTTTTGCGGAAGGGCCTCCAACCGTTTCGTCCAGATGATCGGCGACTTTTAACATTGCGTCACGCAATGCCTCGAAATCAAGCCTGCGCCGGTTTGCCTTCCAATAAAGTGCGTTCTCAGGATCAACAGCAACAGCGTCAGTGCGATCCAGCGATTGTTGACGGTACGTCCGTGACAAAACGATGTTGCGAATCAAGGATTTTGTCGACCAACCAGATTCCATGAAGTCAACGGCCAGGTAGTCCAATAACTTTTGGTGAGCGGGCAAGTCACTTCGCACACCAAAATCACTAGGCGTATTGACCAAATGGTCCCCCATCAGATGAGCCCAAACTCGATTTACAAAGACTCTCGCGGTTAGAGGGTTTTGGGGGCTCGCGATTTTTTCGGCCAGCTCGAGTCGGCCGCTGCCGTTGCGAAATGGCTGACGCTCACCCGTAGACAAAACTTTCAGGAAGCGGCGGGGTACGATTTCGCCGCGTCGACTTCCTCGAATTAGGACGGGAGCATCGGCCGGATTCGCTTTGTCGACCATTCTCAAAGGAGACGGCTCGCCACCGGGTTCTTCAGAGCTGCTGAATACTCCAAACAGCGAATAATAATCTTCCATTGGAATCGGATCGTATTTGTGGTCGTGGCACCGCGCGCACGTCACGGTCAATCCCATCAGTCCACGAGTAACAACGTCGATCCGATCGTCGATGATGTCACGTTGGTTATTGAGAAATCGTCGTCCCAACGTCAAAAATCCCATCGCTGACAGTTGAGCCGAATCGTCGCGCGATTCTGCTAACCGATCCGCTGCCAGCTGCAGCCGCACGAACTGATCAAACGGCAAGTCATTATTAAATGAATTGATCACCCAATCACGGTACTTGTGCGCGTCAGGATAGTCTCGCTTTTCGGTAAAGACGTAGCCTTTCGTGTCCGCAAACCGAGCAACGTCCAACCAGTACCTGGCCCATCGTTCTCCAAATTGCTCTCGAGCAAGCAAATCATCCACCAGCGATTCGTATTTGTGTTCGTCCGTGGACGCGACAAATCGCTGCACGTCGTCGAATGAAGGCGGCAATCCTGCCAAATCAAAATAAAGACGTCTTACCAAAGTTCGCTCATCCGCGACCGCAGAAGGTTCAAGTCCGCGTTTTGACAGTTGCTCCAGAACGTACGAGTCAACGCGATTGACAATCCATCCGGTTTCTTCCAAGTTTTTGGTCAGTTGCTTGTCGCAATCGATTGCCTGCACAACCGGAGCCACAAACGCCCAATGGACATCGGCTTTGCCGGTCGCTTCCGGAGCTGCTGGCTTTTTCTCAGCATCGGTACGAGGATCGACTGCACCATTTACGATCCAGTTTCGAAAGTTGTCGACAATCTGATCATCTAACTTGCCGTCAGGTGGCATCTGATAAAAACAGTCGTCGTACGACAGTGCCTGCAAAATCAAGCTTTGTTCCGGATCGTTTGGCACGACTGCAGGTCCGGAATCGCCTCCATGTAACAAGCCGTCTTTAGTATCGACTCGGAGTCCACCCTTCAAAGAATCACTCTTGGCGGAATGGCATTCGAAACACTTATCCACAAGCACTGGCCGGATGTTTGCTTCAAAGAAATCGACGTCGTCATCGCCTCGAACAAGCGACGACGGCGCGGCAAGGAAAATAACTATCGCGAAGCGATATAGACTACGATTGAACATCGATGGTACACGGAACGGTCACAGGAAGGAAAAAGGCGGGCCCGCATTATAACTGAAACAGAGCTCGTGCTATTGTCCCTCGAACCAGTGTTTTTACTTGTAAACGGAAGATCTACATTTTCTTGCTGTAGTGGATTTTGCTAAAGATCCCTGAACACCACCAACTGAAACACTTGCCAATCGACGACGCCCCGGGGCTTGCATGACCGTCAATTGGGGGTGAGCTGATTGTCACGGTTTTGCTCGACGTGAGTGCGCCCCGTCGTTTTCTCATGCTGGACGCGGCAGTCAACCGATCACGATGAAAGGGCGCAATGCGCGCGGCCTCCGTCCGCCGCTCCATTTCCATTCACTCTGTCGCACCACCAATCAGATGCACCGCACACTTTTACTGTTGGGGATTATCGCAGCGGCCGCGATTACACCAATCGTGATCGCGAACACCAAAAGCGGTGAGCGTATCTCGCTGCTGGATCGGTTCAAGAACTTTGCAACGGCGAACTCTACTGATAAATCGGCGCCAACCAATGTCGCACAGTCCGCAAACTCATCCTCTACCGCGTTGTTTTCCGATCCCACAATCGCCGCACTGTTGAAGCCTCCCGTTCAGCCGAAATCAAAAGTCGTTGAACCGGTCGTTACTCCGATCCCCGATCTGCTTCGGTTCGACATAACTCCGAACTTCGTCATGCAACGATGGCCACGAGTTTCCGGCGGCTTGCCCGATCTAAAGTATCAGGGGCTCCGAGTGCCGATTATGACGGGCACAAGTTCTTATGACATTTACGGATCTGCATCCTATTTCTTCAACCGAAGTCACCAACTCGAACGAATCGGTCTGCACGGATATACCGACGATCCCGAACCGCTGATCCAGTTTGTGACGAACACGTATCGGTTGCGCGAATACGCTGCAACAGGCCAACGCTTGTTTCTGGCGTATTTTAAAGGCCAGCCGCTCAGCGTCCTGCGTGTTCAAAGAACCAACAACACCGACAAGCCAGCCATGCAGGTACTTTTGGAAATTAACGCACCCGTCGAAGGAGCGTCGCTCAGCGAAGAACACCTTAAATACCTAACCTCCCTGAGAGAAGCTAATTTGCTTTGAGCTTGATAATCAGACCAAAACAAACGACGGTGCCTGATCCGCTCTGGTCAGTTCGATAGAATCTTGCGTAAGAAATCGAAGACCCGAGCTGAACTGATGGCTTCTCCCTCCGCAAAATACTGCATTCATCCCGCGAACGCCGATCAGGTCCCCGAAGCGTTGGATTTGTTTCATTCGACAGGGCGCAAAGCGGATTGGGACAAACTGTTCGCTCTGATCTTGGAAGATGATTTGCCAGATGGAGGCTTGCTGATCGCGGAACAGGACGGCATTTTGGTCGGCGCGATTTTGGCACGCAGGCTATCAAAGACTTCTGCCGAAATTGTCGCACCCGCATCGTCTGAGGATGTTTCGGTGCGTATTAAGACGAGCATTGAAACAGACCTCATTCGTGCAGCCGTTGAGTTACTTGCTGCAGACGAAGTCGAATTCGTTACTTGTGTCGTCGGCACATCTGATCGATACGACGAACCGCTTTCCGATTCTGGTTTTAAGCTCGCTG
>JAGQPC010000655.1 GCA_020426925.1 Planctomycetales bacterium
TCTAATTTTCCTATGGTTCCGTCTTCATTTGAGGTGACGGTGTGAAAGACTCGCAGCAAGCTCAGGAGTCACCTCATCGCGGAGTCCCACGTGGTAAGTACGACTCCGACTATCAGCGGATCGAGAACCAGCTCGCAGAGTTGCTGGCAAGATACGATGAACTAGCCGCGCGCGACGAAGACGTTTCTGAAATCGTCGAGCAGGCCAAAGACCTTGGTGTGTTAGAAGAGTTCAAAAACGCTCAAGCGTGCGTGAAAATGATCGACCAGATGTGGTCGGACGCCAGTCACTCCGCAACTTCGGAGAGAACGACCGATAAAACAGGCGAGTCGCGTGAGCTGGGTCGTGCGGAAGGGATTCGGCAACTGGGGCGTTTTGAAATCGTCGGAGAATTGGGACGCGGTGGTGGCGGGATCGTTTATCTGGCGAATGACCCGAAGTTGGACCGTCAGGTTGCGCTGAAGTTGCCTCATCCCGAACTCGCATTTGCAGACGATCTTCGTGAGCGATTTCTGCAAGAGGCTCAGTTGGCCGCTCAATTGGATCATCCTGGGATTGTTCGCGTCCACGAGATTGGCGAGCTGGGACTCGTCTGGTACATCGTGTCGTCCTATTGCCCCGGGCCGACTTTAGCTGAGTGGCTAAAATCCCAGCCCGACAGAGTAGATCCAAGAATTGCGGCGTCGATCGTTGCGAGGCTTGCCAACGCTGTACAGCACGCTCACGAATGCGGGATCTTGCACCGTGACTTGAAGCCGAACAACGTGTTGCTTGATTTGGATGAGCACGCGTTCCGGCGATCGTCGTCATTTTCTGCAGAAGGCGACAGGCTCGCATTAGAGTTCGAGCCAAAACTGACTGACTTTGGGCTCGCGAAAGCTATCGGACAGGAAACGTCTATTACTTTGACTGGCAGCGTCTTGGGTACGCCCGCCTACATGGCTCCCGAACAAGCCGAAGGACGACAAGACGATGTTGGTCCAGAGACCGATGTGTACGCGTTAGGTGTAATCCTGTACGAGTTACTGACCGGTCGCGTGCCGTTTAAAAGCCAGACCGATGTCAGGACGCTGCAGAGTATCGTTTCGGAGGATCCAGCGCTATTGCGCAAGCAGCGCAAAGATATTCCGCTCGACCTGGAAGCGATTTGCCTAAAATGCCTCGAGAAGGAGATGTCCTCAAGATACGTTTCTGCTTCTGACCTGGCAGATGATTTGAGCAGATTCGTACGAGGCTTCCCAACGCACGCTAGACGGGCAAACGTCGTTCAGCGGCTACGCAAGTGGACCAAGCGAAGGCCCGTCATCGCGTCCTTGGTCGCCGTGTCGGGCGTCTTTCTAATGCTGACGATGGCCGGAGTTTGGTCGTACCGAACGACTCTGGTCCAGATTCAGCAAGACGCATCCAACGCTAAAGACGAAGTAACGCAACTACAGCAAGAAACGCTGCAACACCAAAAGATGCAATTGCGTCACGCGTATGTCGACAATGTGCGAGACGCCTATTCCGCTTGGCGAGATTCAAGCATTGCGTTGGCGACACAGCTTCTCGATCGTTGTCGTCCCGCCGAAGGTGAAGAAGACCAACGTGGCTTTGAGTGGTACTATGTGCACAAACTTTGCAATGGTGGCTTGTGGAATTCGATCGGACACAATGGCATGGCCATCAAGGCAACGTGCTTTGCGCCCGACAACGAACGATTGCTAACTTGCGGGAGCGACGGCACAGTTCACGTTTGGGATGCCGCGACTGGAAAACTCGTCAAGGTCGTTGACGCAGATTCTGGCCGGCTGCTAGATGTCGGCTACGGCCCCAATGGGAACATCGTCGTAACAGTAGGCGATTCTAGCCAGGTAAAGCTGTGGGATGCGTCTTCATTCACGCTACTTCGTGTGCTGCAGTCAGCGGAGTCCCCAACGTGTCTGGCGATTTCGAACGCTGGGGACATCGCCGTCGGTGGTGAAGGCGCTCGCATCAACGTGTGGAATCTTGATGACGAATCGTTGGCCAGAGTCTTTGATGCCGAGTGCGATTCTGTTCTCGATTTGGATTTCGCCGGCGACGGAAGGCTGGCTGCCGCTTGCGGTGATTACCACGTTCGAATCTGGAACCGCGACGCCGACGAGGGTGTCGATCGCACTCTTCACTGGAACCCAGCAGGGGATATCGGGGCCTTGAAACTCTCGCCAGATGGACGGCGATTAGTTACGTGCGGCGCATTTGTCCACGTCTGGGATCCGAGCTCTGATAATCCACCACTCCGATTAACCCAGCAAACACGTGGGGCCAGTGTCAGCACGTTTTCCGCTGACGGGAAAATGCTGGCGACTTCGGGGCACGGATCGGACATCTACATCTGGGACGTCGATTCGGGCACTCCAGCGCACACGCTGCGATCTCACAGAAGATACATTAACGACCTCGCGTTTACATCGCACGGCACTAAACTCGCCAGCGTTGGCAACCGCGGCGAAGTCCGAGTATGGGACGCAGCCTTGCCGCAGGAAAAGTTTTCACTGCTGGCTGAAAAACATGTCTACGTGCAGCTTTCCTATTCCCTGAAGGATAACAAACTTGCTGTCGCGATTTCGAAAGTTCCTGGTGCGATGCCGACAGCTCCTAACCCGAGTTTCCAACGTCACCGACTCCAAGTATGGGGCACCGACACGGTGGATGGTCACAAACTGTTAAATGAGAATTCAGTTGATGCTCTCTCTGACGGCCCTGGCGACATTGAGTTTGCTCCGACTGGCAATCGGATCGCGTTCGCCACAGACCGCTATACAATCGTACTTGACGAAAACTTGGAAGTTGTATCTTCTCGAAAGCACGACAGACAGAAGACTGTGTCCAATGTCGCTTTCTCATCGCAAGGTCTCGTGGCTGAATCGCATGCCGACGATACTGGGCTGATATCGCTGACGGATGCAGAATCCGGTCGCCTCCTTTCCGATATCGATGGTCACCGCGGAATCGCCTTTTCGCCGGACGGCACATTGTTGGCGATGGAAAGCGCAAAAGAACCATTTGCCATCGAGCTCTGGGATGTCATCAACCGCCAGACTTTGGGCATCATGCGAGGCCATACGACACACGTACGCTACGTAGCGTTTTCAAAGAACGGGAAGACGGTTGCCAGCACTGGGTTAGATGGATCATTGAGACTGTGGGACGTAGATAGCCTGAAGCAGTTCCTGATCGTCCTTGGTTTTGAGGGTATGACTAGATTTGTCTTCACACCAAATCAGAGGTGCATTGCCACTGCAGACGATACGAACAACGTCTGTTTCATAGATATCGCCACGGGCAGGAGAATACTGGAAATCCCATTCGCGCCTCGTGACAATCGTGTTCAGTCCATCGACTTCTCTGCGGATGGCCAAATCCTTGCAGTTGCTCATGTTGAGGCTTGGGGCCCCGCGGCGGGCTACGTTGATTTATTGCTTGCTCCGCGAGACGAAATCGCCACATCAGATAATCAGTGATGCGGCGAGATCGGAAAAGTTACGCGACCATCAAACTTGCCACGGCAAATAGCCGGACGCCTGCGACTGTGATCCACTGTCAATTGCTTGTTGCA
>JAGQPC010000656.1 GCA_020426925.1 Planctomycetales bacterium
GGAGCAGCAACTGTGTGTCCACGCTTCATGGGACGCGTTGCCGCTCACTGAGTTTCATCAGAAATCCAGTCCAGATATGCCGGCAGCCCGTCGGTGATCGGGACCTGAACTACCTGCGGCGTTTCGTACGCGTGGTTGGCAGTTATGGTGTCCTGCACTTTTTCGTAAAGTGCTTTCGTGGTTTTGATAACCACAAGTTTTTCGGCATCGCAGTTAACTTTACCGTCCCAGCGGTAGTAACTCTGGATCGGCATTACTTGAATGCAAGCAGCCAGTCGCTGAGAAATCAGAGCGTCAATGATCTGCTCTCCGTTTGCCTCGTCGCCAAAGGTTGTCAATACAACGCAATAATCTGACATACACTTCTCACTGCTTGAAATCTCAACTCGCGGCGTCGAACAAAAAGCGAAACGCTGATCGACAACGATGGTAAACTGACGCTTTCGTTTAATCAACAGAAAGGCAAGTCGAATGGCGACCTATCGTGTTGGAATCATTGGTCGGACGGGCAAAGGCGACTATGGGCACGGAATCGACACCGCATTCATGAAGGTTCCGAACGTGGAAATTGTCGCTGTGTCGGACGAAAACAGCGGCGGGCGAGCGAAAGCGATAGAACGCACTGGAGCAAAGTCGGCATATGCCAGTTTTCGCGACATGTTGGCAACGGAGAAGCTAGACATCGTCGCGATTTGCCCTCGTTGGATCGACCAGCACCACGAGATGCTTCTGGCCGCGGCCGAAGTTGGCTGCCATGTTTATATGGAGAAACCATTCTGCAGAACGCTGACTGAGTGCGACGATGTCATCACTCAACTTCAAATGCGACACCTGAAACTTGGAATTGCACACATCACGCAATACTCGCCTGTCCTCGACACGGTAAGGTCCTTGGTCGAATCAGGTGAAATCGGCACGCTGCTTGAACTTCGCGGTCGCGGCAAGGAGGATCGGCGAGGCGGCGGTGAAGACCTTTGGGTGCTGGGGTCACACGTCTTCGCAATGATGAGATCGATCGGCGGCGGGCAGCCAACGTCATGCTACGCAACCGTAACAGCCGATGGCCAACCAATCACTCGCACCGACATCGTCGACGGCAATGAGGGATTGGGTTTGCTTGCTGGAGATCACATCCAAGCGACCTATCAATTCCCCAAGGGCATTACTGGCCATTTCGCATCGCGACGTAGTATGGCGGGCAGTCCAAGCCGCTTTGGTCTTCAAATCTTTGGCTCGAAAGGGATGATCGAAATGACGAGCGGCTATGGAAATCCCGCATATATCTTGCAAGACGGCGGTTGGTCACCCGGACGTTCGGGGAAACAGTGGAAGACAATCACGTCCGCCGGAATCGATAACCCAGAGCCTCGAACCGACGGCAACTATGAAGGCGGTCACGTTGCTGCAATCAAAGATTTGATCAACGCAATTGAGCAGCAACGCGAAACGAAATGTAACGCCGAAGATTGCCGCGGCATCGTCGAAATGACGGCTGCTATCTACGAATCGGCTCGACTACAAGGTCCCGTTGAGCTGCCTTTGAAAACTAGAGCGAATCCGCTGAGTCTTTGGGAATCGCAAAAACAGTGATTCGAGGTGCGCACAACTTCTACGAGGAACCTAGACGTGAACTCCAAACTCGCGACTTTCTTGCTGCAACACGGGAATCTGACGCGTCGCTATTTCCTTCGCATGGGCGGCGCAAGTCTCGCTTTGCTGGGGTCTTCTCGGTTGTTGGCTGACGATCGAGAACGCGAACCACAAATTCAACGAGCTCTCGATGCGCTCGAAACGTGGCTTACGCGCCCCGATGATTTTCGAGATGTTTCCCGAGGCAATCCCACTCCGCATTCGTTGCCGATTGAAAAGCGAAAGGAGGTCGGACTTACTCGCGACACGTGGAAGCTGGAAGTTGTTAGCGATCCGGACAACCCTGCAAAAATACGCAGTCCGTTCACGACGGAGAAGAATAGTGCGTTCGACTTTCAGGGCCTAATGCAGCTCGCAAAAAAACACGCGGTGCGTTTTCCAAAGGTGATGACGTGCCTGAATATTGGCTGTCCGCTGGGAAACGGAATTTGGGAAGGCGTGCCGTTGCGAGAAGTGATTTGGGCGACTCAACCGACAAGAGACCTGCGTCGAGTATTCTATCACGGCTATCACAACGACGATCCGGAGCAGATGTTCCGCAGCTCGCTTCCGGTCGGTCGCATTCTTGAAGATCCGTACGATCTACCTCCGGTCATCCTGTGCTACAAGTTGAACGGCCAATGGTTAACGCCGGAACGTGGTGGTCCGGTTCGTGTCGTGATGCCTGAAGGTTACGGCTTCAAGAGCATCAAGTGGCTCAGTCATGTCTATCTGTCCAACATCGCTCATGCGAACGACACCTATGCGGACCAAAACAACGATGTCGACAGCCCTCTAAAAACATTTTGCGCAACTCTTTCGTTGCCAGCCAAAGTCAAAACCGGGCAGCCCATTCCGGTTACGGGTTACGCTCAGGTCGGAATATCCGGCCTGTCAAAAGTCCAAGTCTGGGTCCACAACGACCAGGATGAATTGCCAGCCGGAGACCGCTACTTCGCATCCGCGCCGTGGCAAGACGCAGAGATTCTCCCCGCTCCAAACATCTGGGGCGGCGACGTCCCGAGCAACCGCATTCCGATCCCAACGATTGGATTTGATTCAGAGACCGGTCGCCCGAAGACATGGCCGCTTCGGTGCTCGCTCGTTCATTGGGCCGCCGAGCTGCCTGGACTTCCTGCTGGTCAATTCACGTTCCGTTGTCGAACGATCGATGAGAAAGGGATCGCCCAACCGATGCCTCGGCCATTCCGTAAATCTGGCCACGCCTCAATTGAAGAATCGCCAATCACCGTCGAAAAGTAAATGGCACGCTTCGATGCTGCGCTCATCATGGACGTGCCTGAGCGACTAGTTCGACATGAGCCGCGGTACCAATTGTTTCGCGGCAAAATAGGTAATCTGCGTACCAGCGTTTAGTCGGTGTAGACGTGCGTGCTTTCTTCTTTGAAAACAGGCGTTTGAAGTTCGTCGCTATCCATCTTCACGCGAAGTTTTTGGTCGCCCGGTCGTACGCCACGCACGACGACTTCGAAACTGGTTTTCGCTTTCGGCGGCAATTTCACAATCGGATCGAACACAACCTGTTGGCCGCGAACCATCCCTTGCGTCGCACCTTGCCCATTGACAGGCTGCATGCCTTCCGGCACCTCGGCAACGAAGCGAATGTTGTTAGCAGTTTTAGAGCCTTGGTTTTCGACCGTGATTACGTACGTAGTTTCGCCGCCGACATCGATTGGATCAACTTTGTCGGCAACACCAAAGTATAGTGCAGCAATGCCTTCAACTCCCATCTGATGACTTTCGTCGGCCGTCAAGTTGCGGTCTGCACGAGCATTGACTTGAATACTGGCATTCCCCATCGCGGTTGGTAAGGCTTTGAACTGTGCCTTGCCCATTTCTCCGGCAGGCAGTTGCTCCAAATTCCAGATGATTGCGTGTCGCGTTTGGTCGTAGTGGCCGGAATTGTTGGTGCTGAGAAACTTGAGACCCTCAGGCAACTGTGCGACTAGCTCGACGTTTCGAGCAGCGGCGCTACCTGGGTTCGCAACCGAAACGGTGAAGGTTGCTTCTCGTTCTAAGTACCGCTTCGACGGGCCGTCGATGCCAACTTGCAGTTCCGGCGCGACGACTTCAAGTTCCACGGTGTCTTTGACTTCCAAACCTGCGTCGCCTCTGGCAACCAATACATTGGTGACTGTACCAGGCTGCGAAGCCGTCAAAGTCAGCTCCAAGTGACGCGTTTGGCCCGGCATAATTGTACCGACTTCGTACTCGAGCTTCGGTCCAGACGAATGCGAAAGACCCGTGGGGACGTCTTCGTCAAGTACAACTTTTGTTGCTGAACCACTTCCCGGATTCGAAATCTTAATCGCAAAACGAACGGGCTCTCCAACCAAGACTTTACGCGGCGACGTGTGTTCCAAAGTCAACGCAGGCTTTGTAGACCGAGCACTTGCAGAAGCAGATGCTTCGAAGGAAACCGTGGCGACGCTGCCAACTTGACCTTCCTCTGTTGGCATGAATTCGGTTGTTATGGTCGATTCTTCGCCAGGATTGAGCGTCCCCAATTCCCAAACGAGTCCTCCGGAGGGATCAAGCTGCGCTTCTGGTGTGGAGCTAGTGTACGTTGTGTTTTCGGGAACTTCATCACGAACGATAACGTTGTCGCCAGGCACTTGTCCGACATTACGAACCTTGATCTGAAATCGAGCTGGCTTGCCGACCTGAACTTCGGTGGGAGCAGTCTTTTCGATTGTAAACGAAGGCGTTTGCGGCCCTTCTAGTGTTTGAGGACCGGGCCGACCAGTTGCCTGCAAGTTGTGGCGTCGAGCTATCGCGTATCGCTGTGGCAGTGGATTCTGCTCGATGCGTTCAGTTCGCTCAAACTGTGTGTTCGCGTTTGGTTGTTGATCCGATTGATAGGAACTTGAATCTGCTGAAAGAGTATCGCGGCGCAGACCGTGCGTACCGGAATGCTCGGGTTGATCTTGATACTGGAACGAAGATGGTTCAGTTTCAAGTGGCTGTTGATCAACATACGAATCGTCCGCTACTGGAAGATCCGATTCATACGGCGCCGGAGCAGCGTCTTCATACGCAGAATCATCGTAGTCTCCACCATCGGCAACGTAGTCGCCTACAGGTTCCAACGTCGCGTCGTCCACCGTGTCAGCGGCAGGCGAGTCACTGTAATTAGCTTCTGCCGTCAGATCATAGCCGTCTGCGGCCGGCTCATCGACAACATCCGCACCAGTACGGTAAGGATTTCCACCACTATGCGGCGCTGCTGCCGGCAGCTGGACTTCGTTCGAATACCCGTAGGAATCGCCTGACAAATCCGAATCATCAGCACTCAACGTGTCCTCTCCAGGGAGATCAATGAGCGCTTCGTCGTCAGTCAACTGAGCGAGTTCAACATTGTCGTCTGCGATCAGTTCTTGTTCAGCAGCCAGCGAGTGGTCCTCAGCATCAGTTTCGTGAGGCAAGGATGCGACAGGCAAAAACGTTCGAAACGCGTCGTCTTGCTCCTGAGGCTCGACCGTTTCGTGAGACACGGGCTTTAGCTGCGAATCAGTTTGCGGTTTGGGCAAAGCAGTAGCCACATCCGAACCCGAGAACGTTTCGGGCGTGCCTAAGTTGGCGTCCGAATCTTCATGCGGTGCTTGGGCGATTGCAATCGCGCCGCACACAACGATTGCCGACAAGATTAGCAGTCGCGCTATAAACTTTCTAATGGCTTGCTGAAATTCGTTAACGTTTTTTTTAAGCATGACTCTAGCCGCTTATTGGGTCAGCTAAGGGGTGTGAAACGACAACTGCTGCGCGAATACAACGTGCTGATTCGCGATCGGTGTGGGTAAGTACCAAATGTCAATCGCTACAGGAAGAGCAATCCAAAAAACCGATGTAATTGCTGCCGCCGCTAGCGTTCCGTCGCCGCTGGTTCTGCGGAGGACTGTGACGGGTCGGCAGTATTCAAATTCGTGCCGGAATTGGGGCTAGACTTGCGGAGATCCTAACACCGAGGTTCAATACAAATGCAACTCAGTCTGTCGGACCATGACGTCAAGAGCCATACGCAAATCCTCAAGCGATTGCGGATTTTGTTGATCGGTTTGTTCTTGGGTTCTGTTGCGCTGCTGTATTCGGCCGGCGCGTTTTCTCCGGCTTCGGTTGCCGAATATGAGCCAATGCCAGCCGAGAACTCCACGACTAGCGCGAAGGCGAATGATTCAGATCACTCTCAGTCGCAAGCGTCGATCACCGACCAGTCCGCAGCCAATTCACAGATCAGCAGCGATAAAAAGACAAATGCTGTAGATGTACCGCAGGCGAGCACAGTTGATCGCGCACTCGCTGTCCACGATTCGCATGACGCTACCGAGTCATACGAAACTATGCCGGTTGCCGCTGACGCTGAAACCAGTCACAAATCGGCGTTCCCACGGACGCATCTTCTGGAACCGCTGCGTGAAAAGGAGAAAAACGCTGCCGTCTCGCGTGCAGGTGACAACTCACTTCCTCCCGGCCAACTGCGGACAGTGGTTTCGTTCATTCGCAGTGGAACCAAACGCAATGTGTCTCGCGTCAGACTGCCAAAGCAAGTCGCGACGATCGCAAAGGCAATTGTTGAATTCTCCAATCGGTCGATTGATGAAGTTGCGGCTCAATCGCAGTCAGTTCCAGTTGTCGAACATGCTAGCGAACCAAGTAATGCGAACTCGACGAAGGACGTGTCGCTGGAATCCTCGCAAGAACCACTGCCAAAGGCAATTGTAATTCGAAACGGACTCGGAAGTCGTAGTGCTGTTGCGTTCCTCGTTGGCTCTGAAGTCAAGCAACTCGAGCCGGGTGAATCCATCACCATCAATGAGATTGCTCCGGTGATTCGCTTCCATCGAGGCGCCGATTTCGGCAACGCCAAAATCACTCTTCAACCAGGCGAGTATGAATTCCAAGCGACTGCGCGTGGTTGGTTCTTAGAAGTTGTCGCTGACTAGGTGACAACGTCACGTCGCAGTTCTTTACTGCAACGATCAGGGCGGCTGGAGCCTCAAAGCCAGCTCGTTCCCAGCCAGGAGCTTAGTAGTCCAACGCATCTTGGTCTTTGGGTAGCTCGTGGTAGATCTTGCAAAAGAGGCCGTCCACCAGGAAGTTTAGCGACTTTCACTGCCCGAAGACTGAGCTGACACAGACTACTACGGACGAGTTTCCATTCGCGAGCCAGTGAGCTAGTGCGTACCATGTGACCTACTTGCAACCTTGCTACTGACCTCTTCTTCTGCGTTTGCACATTCCACAGCAACTCATCGGCTATGTGATGTGTTGTTGCGGAGTGCCGACTTGCCTTGACAAATCGGAAACTACGATGCACGCCGATATCCACACGTTTTAGTCGTCGAGCAAATCGAATCTTCTTGCCTGCAAACAGCCGTAACCTATCTTCGAACGTGGTTTGAAATTTGCACGCTGTTCCAGGGGTAGGACCGTGAATTTTGGAATTGATCTAGTACGGCGTGGCATTCTATCAGCCGAACAACTTGTTGCAGCTATGGAACGCCAGGATTCGCTTCGTCCGTCGATTGCTGAGCTTGCTCTTCATCGAAACAAGCTGACGATGAAACAAGTCTTTCAGGTGTTTTACCAGCAAGCGGGAAGCCAAGACTCGTTTGAACAAACGGCGCGAGACATGCGTCTGCTAACAAGACGCCAAATCGCCGACTTAGCTCTTAGTCAGGCCGAATTAACACCGTCATTGGCCGACATTCTAATCGACATGGGATTCGCTTCAAGGGAAGCCATCGACTCGCACTTCCACACGGCACATCGCGCCATCGCCAATCCGAAACTCTCCAAACGCAAGCAAACAAACGCGATCGTCGTCCAAGACCGTTAGGAATGAGCCAATCGGCGCAAAAATACCGCGAGCAGTAACATGGTTTTAAACGACCCGGAAATCATTCAAGAATTCCTCACCGAATCGACAGAGCATCTGGCTGACATTGAACAGCAACTACTTGAAATCGAAGCTGGCGGCGAGCACGTCAATGTTGACCTAGTGAATACCGTGTTTCGGGGCGTGCATTCGATTAAGGGTGCCGCTGGCTTCATGGGATTCGAATCGGTGCAAGGCCTGGCTCATAGCCTAGAAAGCGTCTTGAACCTGATGCGGGAAGAGGCACTAATTCCGACTTCCGAAATCATGGACGTCCTGTTGGGTGCCGCTGACTTGTTGCGTCAGCTGTTTGATGACATCGAGAACTCAAACGCTGTTGACGTATCGGAATTCGTAAAACCGCTAGACGCGATTGTTGCAAAAGCAATGGCAATCAGCGATCCAGATGCAGCACCACAGCCAGAAGGCCCCAACGCTTCGGTCGATGCAGGTGGCGTGACAACTACGGCGGAGCCAGATGCTGTTCCAGACGCTGACGAAA
>JAGQPC010000657.1 GCA_020426925.1 Planctomycetales bacterium
GTCCACAGCATGGGCGTTCCGAACTTGACAAGCATCAACAGTCCTTGAATCGGCACGACCAATAAGAATGAAAGCCACAAAAAACAACGTTGACGACGCGGCGTCCATTCCTGTCGCATAACCCAGAGAACGAGCGATGGTCCGCCCATTCCGATCAGGCCAGCCATGAAGCCGCTGGTTGTGGCAGCGGGGACGATCCACCATTTTGCGATGGGTTTGCCAGCAGCGTCGTGCGGTCGGCGAGTCACAATCTGCGATACAATAATCCCGATCACCGTTACGCCAAGAATCTGTCGCCCCAGTGTTCGGCTGTCAGCGATCGTTGCTAAGACCCACACGCCGATTGGCAAGCAGGCAAGCCGCAACACGTATGTAAACCAGACATCCTTCCATGGGAGATCACTCCGATTTTGCCAGCAATTGAAGCATGTCTGAAAGAGTACGCTCGGTACCAGCAGGCCGATTGCTGAATCTAACCTGACTCCAAGCCAAACGAAGATCGGGATCGTCAGGACGCCCATGCCGAATCCGATGATCGATTGCAGCACGGCACCAATGAACAACAGCAGGCCTGCGACGCCACAAGTTAGTAACCACGTCGAAAGCTGCTGGTCAAAGTCACTCGTGCCAGAAAGGAGTTCAATATCGATGAGACTACTCCAGAGCTTGTGCTGAGGCCGTCTGTAAATGAACGGACGTTTTATTCACCTGTGGATTTGGGTTTTGCTGCCGATACATCCCGAGCTGGTGCTGATTGCTCGCTGGCTTCGGGTGTAACCTCCGCGGGTACGCTCGGATCGCCATCTGCGTCACCTTCACGTTTGCGCGGTGCGGCTTCTTTGGCATCGGTTTGCGAATCATCAGAAGAACCTTCGATTTCTGGTTGTCCCTCAACTTCAGCTTGGACGGTCGTCACTTTGGGCTCGAAAAAATGTACACCAGTCTCGCCGTACTCGGCCTCGCATGGGCGGCCGTATTGAATAGCAGCAACTCCATCGACTGCACTCGTCAGTGAGTGACCAACTACTATCTGCGGTTTCAAGTTGTTCGTTTCGACCTTGGCAGTGCTGCCTATCGGGGAAGCGTGAAGAGTAACGTGCGAACCCTTTTCGCCTCGCACGGTGGCTTGCCCGTTTTTTCCCTGGTCGGTACTCCGCACGGAAAATATCTGTGATTCGTCACCAAAAACAAGGATCTGCCCGCCATCGGCTCGGCCAGAAAGGAGGATCTTCGTCTTGTCTTGGTCCGTTACGGTCAGACGTCGGACATCGATCGAATCAAACGTAACGGCCCCCATCATGCCTTGATTCTTCAAGCCAAGTAAAACGGAGTAAAACAAGATTGGATAGACGATCCAGCGTTCTCGGTCTGACATCAATTCTTCCGGCTGCAATCAAAGACCATTGTGACATTTCACTGAGTGTGACGTTTACCGTCCATGCCAGCAATGGGACGATCTTCGTGCATCTGACCGCTGGACCCTATCGATCGAGGACAGGTCCCTTGCCGTTGGATTCTAACGACCCGGCTTCGATTCCTGGCTGAATGTGATGGTGCCAGTTCGGGTTTTGGACTCCGTCTGGTCCTTGGCGATCAGGAGTCGGATCGGACGAAATACAATCGTTTGTTTCGTCCATCCACTGGTCCATTGCGGCTCGCATTTTTTCCAGTACATGCGCGTGCTCGGCGGAATCAACGACGTTCTTCAGCTGGTGAGGATCCCGTGAAACGTCAAACAGTTCTTCTGTCGGCCGAGGCACTTGAAAAATATCTCGCTGGAGCTCGTTGAGTTTTCCAAGCGATTCGTGTTCCCAAAGTTCTTTGCCGGCTGGGAATTTCGATGCGGACTCAACACACATCGCTTGAAGATGAGGAAAGCCGTTTCGCACGTAGACAAAATCGCCGAATCGGACCATGCGTTCGAAGGCTTGATTCACGTGCCAGTTGTGCTCGGAAAAAACGAAATCTCGCGTAGTCGCGTTCGCATCTTTCAAAACCGTCGCGAAGCTGATGCCCTGCATCCGTTCCGATTGGTCAACGCCCGCGAGTTCAAGAATCGTCGCGGGAAGATCAACGTTAACGCTGACCAATGATTTCGTGACGGACGGAGCGACGTGCCCGGGGCGAGCAATAATAAACGGCGACTTCACGCCCGAGTCGTAGACTCGAGTCTTGCATCGAGGAAACGGACGACCGTTGTCAGACATGTAGATGAAGTAAGTGTCGCGTTCGATCCCTTGCGCCTGTAGCTCGGTCCGAATTCGCCCAGCGAATGTGTCGGTGCGGCTTACTTCATGGTAGTAGTCGGCGAAATCTTGTCGAGTCAGAGGACCATTCACAAGAAACGGGGGAACAGACAGCTCGTCGGGATTGTAAACCGGTGCGTCATCGTTCTTTTGCCACGCACGGTGAGCGTCACCCGATGCGAACCAACAAAAGAACGGTTTGTCCTTCGGTCGATTCTGCAGAATCTCGATCCAATCACCTTCTTTTCCCGGCCCTTTTCCCGGAGACACATCGTCGAACGCGATGTTTACATTCGGTCCCATGTGGTGCTTTCCTGACAGGACCGTGTAGTAACCGGAATCGCGCAGCAATTTGGGAAACAGGACGTGATCCGGCGGCAGTTGCGTGTGCAGTTCGGCCGCGCCCGTGTTGTGCGGATAACGGCCGGTGATAAGCGAACAACGACTCGGACTGCACGACGAACAGGTCAGATAGGCGTTGTCGAAACGCATTCCATCCGCCGCCCACTTGTCCAGATGCGGTGTTTTCACATCTGGATTTCCGTAACAGCCCAGATCATCTTGGCTGATATCGTCCGTAATGAAGATGATGAAATTCGGTCGGCTTGTATCAGCGGCAGCACAAGTTAGATGCGTGGCAGCGTAGAAAGCTGCGAGAGCAATTTTGAATGTCAGCTTCATCGGTTTGCCTATTCATTTGCGCGAATGGGAAATTGGCCGACATTGTAACAGCGGTGACGTTGCGTGTCAGATCGACTGGCTGTAATCAAGCCGCGCTGTAGCAACTGGTTCGAGGAAGCTCGGCGAGCGTTACTGCGTCATGCGTTTTTGATACCGCTTGCTGACACGGTTTAAGAGTGCTCGGTCGTCGGCCGAAAGGCTTTCAAATCCGTTTTCATGCACGCGGGTCAAGATCTCATCAACGCGACCGTCTTCGTCTGCTTCGATTTCACGCTGACGTTCTTCTTGTTGCTCACGCCGCTTTTGGATCCACGAAGCCAGAGTGCTGGGTTCGTCGACGTGCGTGGTGACAACTTGCGAGCGTTCTAAGCTCGTGTACCCTTCAGAGAAATCGTAGCCCAAGAACAATTCGTCGGTTTCATTTCTAACGCGGTGCTGAAAGTCGTCTTTTCGCGCACTAAAGAAAACGAAGATACCGAGCAACATCATTGGGCCCCAGACGGGCACTATTGAAGTGCTATTTTGCGGTTCAGCAAAGAACCAAAACAGACCAGCGACAAACAAGCATGCGCCTAATACTCGCCCAAGCCGAGTCGTAAACGAGTATGCAAAGTCTTCATCCAGGTGCGGCCATCCAGTTTGGATCGTCGACTGGACAATTCGCTGACCATCGAACGGAAACGCTGCAATGGCGTTAATGAGAACCAGTACCCAGTTGATCCAAAACGCCATCTTCAGGACGACAAGAAACGAACTACCGGAAGCGATCTGATTTGGCTGGAACGGAATCATCAGCGATGCCACATCCGTTTCACCCTGCGCAGCAAGTGCAATGGCAGCGAGCAAACAAATTCCTAAATTCGCCATCGGCCCTGCCGACGCCGCAACAAGTTCCGCTTGAGGATCTGGCATGCGGACCGTACGTCCCAATCCGCCAAGAGGCCAAAGCACGATCTCTTCGACATCGCCACCGAGCCGCAACGTGACTGTCGCGTGTGCCAACTCGTGCAACACGACACTGACAAGAAGGACGCAAAGTCCTACAACCCCAATCCAAGTATTCGACAGAATCGATTCCGCTGCGCGTAGATGCTCCGCTTCGGGAGACCGGCATAGATACAATGTGAGCGTCGCGAAAAGCAACAAGAACATATGCACCCGCAGTCGAATGCCGGCCAAAGTGCCAAGCCCGATGCTCCAGATGTCTTGGTTCATGGCTTTGGTCTTTCGAACGGAGCGGAACGTACCTGATTGGTACGAAAAATCGTCAGGGCGGGGTCGCAACGGTGAACAACTAATTTTATCAAGCCGGTTCGCCAGCTTCAATCTTTTGGTATCGTTTGCTGAAAATCAGGAAGTTTATGTGTTTTTCCCGTCCTGCAGGTTCTCAGGATTGCGGATGACCAACCAAACTGCGGAGGAATCGTAAATGAGTGCGGATCGAAGCTCAGAATCCAAGACGTTACTGAAAACGAGTCGGTTTACCGTCGAACAGATCGGACAGCCGTTATCGGACGGAAGTGTCCGTAAGCGAGAAGTCGTGCGGCATCCTGGTTCGGTTGTGATCATTCCAGTCGTAGACGATCAGCATGTCTGCCTAATCAAGAGTCTGCGAGTTGCGGTTAACGAAACTCTGATCGAACTACCGGCTGGCACGCTCGACCCAAACGAAGTTCCCGAGCACTGCGCGTATCGAGAGCTAACCGAAGAGACCGGTTACGTTGCACAAGAAATGACACATCTGGTGACCTTCTATCCTGCTCCAGGCATGTTAGACGAACGGATGCATCTGTTCCTCGCGACGGGGCTGACCGCCGGCGAACCTGCTCGCGAACCGGGCGAAGAAATTGACAATATGGTCGTCACCTGGCACGACGCGTTTCGCATGGTTGCGAATAACGAGATTATCGACGCCAAAACGATCATCGGGTTGCTGCGGTACCGCATTTGGCTAGACGGGCAATGGGCATAAGACGATCGCAAAATAGTCCGAAATCATGGCGTGGAATCGTCGTCAATTGCCACGATTCCAAAATCGACAAACTGACCGCCCGTTGTTTGGTGGCAATGGATGGCAATCTTGTTAGCACCAGGACGCAGCGCATCCTGCTTGAGCTCAACGAGTTCATAGCCAGTCGTGTAGCCGCCTAGATCCGCGACACGCTGCCCGTTGATGTAGACCTCAACATCTTCGTCGTGCCAAAGCCGCAGCGCGATACGATCATTCGGGATTTCTGAAACGGTCACTGTACGGCGCAACCAAATGTCATTGCTGTTCCACGTCGTTTTGACTGGCGCGCCCGGAGTCTGTCGTGTGCCGAAGCCACCCAGGCCTTCTTTCCATGAAGAATCGTCGAACTCGGGTTGGTGCCAATCGTCGGGGGGCTGCTGAGTCGTGTAGCGGAACTTCGCCGTTTCACCTTCCGCACTCGCTCCGGTTGCCACGAGAGTTTTGGTGCGCGGCGGCCGAGGCATCTTGGCCCAGCCCGACGCTCGAGTGACATCCATCGATGCGTACTTCTGCCAAACATTTGAACCGTACAGCAGCCGCAAGAACACACCGCCAACGACGGGCCGCGCTGTAAATCCACGCTTGCGAGCTGTCGATGTGAAATACCAATCGGTCATCGGCGAGCGATCAGGTGTTTCCTGCAAGAACCGATGGACAGGCCGAACGAGCGCCCCGAAGTCGTCACGCTTTTCGGTCAACGTAGCAGTCCACAGAATCCAGTCGAGCTTGGTGTAATCCGAGCGATTGTCGAGCGGCAGGCCGAATCGATTCTGGATCTTGCGATAGTAGGACATTTCCGTCTCATAAACCTCGTCCGGAAACAGCTTCAGACCAAGAATTCGGTCCCAGACCAGATTGTATTTTTGGCTCCACGTTCCCGAACGATCGAATGCCAGCCGAAAGTGGTCGCCGTCCCGAGCCGCGTTAACCCACTGGGCAGCGTACTTCTCAGCGGTCGCACGATATTCCTGCGCGGCGTCTTTTAGTCCTCGGCGTTCGCACAATTGAGCGTATGCTCCCAGAGCACAAATGGCCTTGGCACTCAGGTTCACGTTGTGCGCCATGTGTCCGGCAAAGTCATCGGTGCACAGCTGGTTTTCCGGATCAAATCCTTTGTCGCGTAGATAACTCGCCCATTGACTCAGCTGCTGCCAATAGATGGCGGCAAAGTCTGCGTGGCCTTCCATTTGGGCAAGCGCGCCAAACAGCAGCAACAGGTTGCCACATTCTTCGACCGGCATTTGATTTTCTTCACTCGTTTCGCCACCGCCATATCGCTGGCCGTTTGCCTTCGGGTACGTGCCCAGATCATGCGGCGCGAACGGGAATCGCCATCGCTCGGAAGCGGCGTACTCCATGAACGGCACGAGAAACGACTTCGTCAGCGTCGGCCCGAACAGCAAAAACTGAGGAGCCATCGGGTAAAACACATCCGATGTCGCAATGCAGCCGTTGGAATGATTCTCCTTGCTGAACTGCAACGGTTGACCGTTCGCATCGGCGACAAATTTTCCGGCGGCAAAACACTGCCGATAGGCCAACGCGCCGATTTGTGCATACTCGCGGCCGCCGGCACGCTCTAGGTCCACCATCAATTGCGAGTCGAAATCTGCGCATCGTCGTTCCAGTTCATCGTGCTGGTCGATGGCTGCTTGAATCAGGTCGCTCGCGTTCCAGCCGTTCTTTCGCCAGTAAGGTCGTAGTCGATTGCCCATGAACTCGATCGAGTACAAGTCGTCGTACGCCAAAACCGCGAAGCACGACGCTGGCTCACTGCCGACCGATCCGATCGACATTGCAACGGCCGAGACAACGTCTCCTGCGTTAACGGGAAACTCGGATGCGTTGTCGGTAGCAGTTGCCGCTCCCGAAGCATCGAAGGCTTCTCGCAATTTAGCGGGCTTGCCGAATCCAAGCGATGGCGACCGTGACGACGGAGCCGCAACGTAAAGGTAGCCCCAGTCGATCCGCAAGTCGTCTCCTGACTTGCCCAACACTTGCTGAGTAACTGAGCCAATCTTCAATCCAGTCGCGTTGGAAAACGATTCGCGAGATCCGATGACTTGCTGATCTGGTTGATTGGTCGTCAGCTCACCGTTGGCATCGAGATAGAATTCGACATCGTGAGTCTTTCCGTCCTGCGAAGAGACTTCGCAGTTCACGTAGGTCGTCGGTCGACTGAGTATCATCAGATCGCCCGGCAACGCAGGCGTCGTAAATGTCAGCTTCACCGTGACGCTGTGACCTGCAAATTGGTAAATCGTCCGCGTCGGAAGCACTTCCACCGATGTCTGTTTCATGGCGGCGATCGTTTGCGGCGAAGCTCCCATAAGTCGGTAAGCCGTTCCGTCCACGCGCACCATCGCGGCCAGCCGCTGAGATTTTCCTGTCCAGTGAGTCGTGCGAGATTGCCAGAGAGTGTCTGCTTGCGACCAGATGCTGAAATACGGATCGCACGCCACGAGCGGCACTGCGGGCGGGCGAAAAGCAGTTTCTTGGGCAAAGACCACTCTTGCCGCAAACGATGTCGAGATTGCAACTACAGCCAGCAAACACCTAGAGATTCGGAAGTGTGGATTCATGAGTTTCACAAGGAGCAATCGGAAAGCGTCAGGTCAAGAGGAACGCGAGTTGTCGGGCGTCGTGATCGATTATACAGAGCGACCAATGCGTGAACGATGTGGCTTAAATCACTGCATTTTCAAAGCTATCGCCTGAGCGTCAGTCGGTCCGCTATTGTCGCCAACGGAGGTAACCGATGTCCCGACTTGTTTTTTCGTAGAAGCCGCATTCGCTCGATAATTCAGGCGCAACGCTGTCAAGTAATCAGTACAATGAGCGGACGTTTCTCAAACACTTAAATGAGGAGTAGACCATGTTAGCTCGCAATCGCCGCCGGTTTTTGGCAGATGTTGGACGAGGCATGTTGATCAGCAGCGTTGGAGCAGCGACCTCGCTGGAACTCGGGCTGACAACACTCCATGCCAGCGATCCGTCGTCGCGAGTTACATTCGGCTCGCTTGAACCGCT
The DNA here is from genome assembly GCA_020426925.1 of Planctomycetales bacterium. Lineage (GTDB taxonomy): Bacteria > Planctomycetota > Planctomycetia > Pirellulales > Pirellulaceae > JAGQPC01. The sequence continues at coordinate 7,969 of JAGQPC010000657.1, forward strand.
CGTCTCCTTGATGCAGGAATCTACTCCGGCCGAATTGCTGCCGAAGCTGGTCAACCAGCTCAACAACGGCACGAGTCTCAAGACGCTGGTTTCTGCCGGAGCACTTGCCAACGTGCGAGCGTTCGCAGGTCAAGACTACATCGGCTACCACACGTTCATGGCTTTGTTGCCGGCACTGCAGATGTCTGGGCAGCTGCCGCAAGGTCGCCAAGCGTTGCCCGTTCTGAAAGTTCTACATCGCAACAGTCGACAGATTCAAAATCAACAACGCAACCACCACGACGGCCTGGCTGCAGTTGAACCGTCTGACATCAGTGACCATCTTGATGGTGAGCAGTTGCGTGCAGCCGTCCGTGCGACCGATTGGAACTCCGCAGAATCACAGTTCGCCAAAATTTGTCAGGGGCCTGCGGGAGAAGCGTTCAATCATTTGCAGTTCGCTGTTCAGGACGAAGTCGATGTGCATCGAGTCGTACTTTCCTGGCGATCGATGGCAATGTTAGACGTTGCTGGCCAAGAGTTCGCGGACTCGCTGCTTCGACAATCTGTCCGATACTGCTTAGATGTCGAACAACGAATGAAAGACAACAACTACAAGCCTTCTGCAATTCGCGAACTTCTTCCCAAACTGATGACTGAGCATCGCTTGATGGAGATACCTGTCGGCAAACGCAAAGGTGACGATTCGTGGCTCGGCGAGTTGTCGGATACGATTTTTTCTGGTTCACGTGAACAAGCTGCCGAAGCGGTTGCGATGGCGATTGCGGAAGGGTTCGCGGCGGAAGATATTGGGGAAGCCATTTCCGTCGCCGCTAACCAGCTGGTGCTGCACGACCCCGGACGACTGGAAAAGTACAGCTCGAACGAGAAACCGCCGGGCTGCGTCCACGGCGATTCGGTTGGCGTTCACGCGTCGGATGCAGCCAACGCATGGCGTCACATCTCCCGAGTTGGCAATGCCCGCAATCGCATTTCCAGCTTGATCGTCGGAGCGTTTCACACGGCTGGCCAACTTGCGCTGACATCGAATAGTCCATATCCCTACGGCGAACGATTGGAGGAAGTTTCTTCTGATGACGCAGCAACGTTGCGAGGCCAGCTCGAAGACGCCATTAGTTCAAACGACCAGGCTAAGGCTTGTGCCATTGTGCATCGTTACGGCGACTTGAAACTGCCGCTCAATCCGCTGCTGCAGGTGCTGCTGAAATACGCGGTCAGCGAAGACGGAGCGTTGCACGCAGAAAAATTTTATCAAACGACGACTGAAGAGTACGCCGCGATCCGCCCAGCCTTCCGATGGCGACAGATCGTCGCTTTGGCTCGAGTGACCGCCAGTGAGCATGGTTTCCCCGCGCCCGGTTATGCAGAAGCGTGCGACTTGCTCAAGCTAAGTTGACATTAGAAATCCCGCCGCAGACTGGATCGCGTAATCGGAACAGTCGTCCCCAGCGTTCTCGCGAGCACAACGCGCGAGCGAGAAGGCAGCGGCTAAATGTCGACTATTGCCGAACGTCCTACATCCAATTGAGTCTCTTGCGGGTATAATAGGTGCCCTGATCAGTTCGGGCCGACGCGAGCCCGTCAGCTTCGTAGATCAGC
>JAGQPC010000658.1 GCA_020426925.1 Planctomycetales bacterium
CCGATCTGGCTGGCTATCACGTTTACCGGGCAACAACCGCTTCGGGGCCCTACAGCCAACTCACCACGGTTCCCACGTCGACTAGCACTTACTTCGACCCAGGTCTCAGCAACGGGACGACTTACTACTACGTCGTCACTTCGGTCGACAACTTTGCCAACGAAAGTGCTGACAGTGGCGAGGTCTCGGTTACACCACAGGCGACTAGTGGAGGACTCACCGTGAGCACAGTGTCTCCCAGCGTCGTCAACACTGGAACTGCAACAACTGTGACGATCACAGGAGCTGGATTTGAACCAGGTGCCAGCGTCTCAGTTGTGAACGGATCAGGGCCGGCTCCGTCCATTTCCGATACTCAGTGGGTAAGCGACAGCACGATGTCGACCGTAGTTACTGTTTCCAGCGGCGGTCCAAAGGGTTGCCGAGTGTGGGACGTTACAGTGACCAATCCAGACGGTTCGGCAGAAACACTTGTTGATGGACTTACCGTCAACGGTGGAAACTGCACCACAGCCGCAGCCTCATCCAGCAGCTTGCAAGCATCGACACAAACCACTGCTCTGGTTTCTTTCGATAGTCTGGATACGGCGCAAGTGGAAGCTGTTGTGACTGGAGTCCCCATGTATGCCGCGGAGTACGTTGGTCCGGGACTATCGGTAACGATGAACAACCTCGGTGTGGTCATTGGCAATGAATTCACAATCGATCCGGGCCAGCCTTGGGTGAATGCCGGAGCGGGCGTCATCGACCTCCCGCTTCCAACAGGCGTGCCAGCAGCGCGGGTCAGCGACATTAACGACGCCGGGCGGATCGTGGGCACGGTCTACACGGATGGCGGGTTGTTGACCGATTTACCAGTGCTTTGGACGCCCGACGGTTTGGGCGGGTACAACGTTGAGCTGCTACCGTTGGCCGGAAGCGCAACCCGAGCCAAAGGCGTCTCCATCAACAACGTGGGGCAGGTGCTCATTTCGGGCTTTGGGATCGATGGCGTGCTACCCACATATCGCGCTTACGTCATCGACCGTGCCAACGGAGATAATGTCGTACCGCTTCTTAATCTGTCCAATCCGCTCACAATCAATGACAACGGCCTCATCCTCACCAACCTGACGCTTTTCGACTACACAGCCATGACCGATCTCGGCCTGCCGGCACCGCCCGACGGGATTTCCGTGGTCGCCACCTATCCGTCTGGTCTCAATAACAACAATCAAATGGCGGCAACACTGCTGTCGACAATTATTGGTTTCACCCGTTACGAGGCGATTGGTGTCTACACAGTTGGTGTTGGCTGGGAACTGCTCACCGGAATCGTGACAAACACGTCGAGCGGCCGCATCAACGACAACGGCGACGTGTTGGTAAGCAGCGGAGTGTGCGGGACCGCCGTCTATCTGAATGGACTTGGCTTTTACTGTCCTGACTCACTCTTGGATCCAAGCGACACATCCTGGACCATCGGCGGAGCGATTGACATCAACAACAACCGCGACCTGCTGGCAGTGGGTAGCAACGCGGTGACTGGCGAAGCAGGAGCGGTATACATGACGCAGATCGGCGACCTTTCCGCGCCGAGCACGCCAATTAATGTTGCAGCGACTCCCCATGTGCCAACTGCGCAACAGAATTTCGTGAGCATCGACGTCAGCTGGGATCCGGCTGACGACCTCACGAAGAGCTATGTGATTGAGCGCCAAGGTCCTGGTGATACCGGTTTTGTGCAGGTAACAACGACAACAAACCGCTTCTATCGCGACATGGCGGTCATCAGTGGTGAGACGTATGCCTATCGCGTGGTTGCAGTGGGCGTCGCGGGCAATTCGGATCCCTCGGCCTTCGTCACAGCGATAGCGCCGGAACAGGGAGACACCGAGCCTCCCGTAATCACTTTCGTATCCTTGCAGGATGGCGACGTGGTTTCTGGGGCAGTGACGATCGATGTGACTGCGACAGACAACGTCGGCGTCGAATGGATCCAAGTGCTTGCCGATGGCATGAAGCAACCGTGCCTGACCTTCGATAGTAGCGCCAGTTGCCGCTGGGACACCAAACGACTCACGCCGGGAACGTACACAATACGCATCTCAGCAGCAGACGCAATGAACAACGGTGCCGTTGAAACGGTTGTCGTAACAATCGAGTCCGCCGGTGGTGGCGGCGGAAGCAAGGGAGGAGGCGGAAAGGGCGGAGGCAAGCCCTCCAAAACCAGCGTCGACGGCGCGGTTGCTCAATTCCTCGTGGACGCGCAACAGCCAGTCGAGCCGAATATCGCCACGAACATAATCTCGGATTCGACGTCCGATCCCGTGACGCCCGCAGCAACGCAAGCCCAACCACAGCCGATTGATCTACCTCCGAATGAGTATGCGGTAGACCAGTTGCTGTCCGAATCGGACATTTTGGTCGATTCCGGCGTGACTGACAGCACACTTGAGGAACTAGCCTCGATCGAAGACCCCAACCTACTGAACCTGGAACCTGCCTTGGGGCCGGGCGAATAGAAGACAGCGGCTGCGAGGCAATGTCTCAGTGCCGCTTAGGGTGCGAATAATAACTGGCGAAATGCATCAGCCGGAGCGTGTTAGAGAACGTCGTTGCTTACGACATGTCACGTCCGGCTGTCGTTTCAGTGTGCCAGTGTTAGCGTTAGCCGAAAACACGATACAACGCAGACGATACTGGCAAGCCCGTGGCATCCAGCACTACTTCGGCAAATTGCAGGAGTACAAAGCCATCGACGGCCCGGCACTCGACAACACGATCGTGCTTTTCGGCTCGGGAGCGAGTACAACTCACAACCCGCGGAATCTACCGACGATGCTTGCCGGCGGAGCAAACATGGGGCTCAAGCACGGCACCTATTGGCGACGCGACGACACTCGCATGTCCAACGTCTTCCTCAGCATCCTGCACTCGATGGGCATCCACCAAGAATCGTTCGCCGACAGCACCGGAACGATAAGCGATTCGATTTTCGCCGTTTGCTACGGCCTTCTTTCCTATTCGAAGTGAACTCACCTTCATTATTTCTGCGACACACGTCACATTGCGTCTAGATCGAGCGTACACGGACCAGTATTATCTGGGGGCAGGCATTACTCAATCGCCAGACTTCTTGAGCCTACAGCAAACGCTACTATGGATCCCATCGCAACATACCGTGAAGCTGCACCAGGCTTACGAAGGCATTTCAAGCTGTATAGCAACTCCGTCACTGTATACGCAAAGGCGCTTGGAGGCGACGAAAGGGAGCTCCACATTCCTCTCGGTGATATCTCGCCGACTCCCGGTTATGTGCGTTTTCGCGTGCGTCGTTGGTTTGGCGGATTGTCGATGAGTTTCATCTTTGCCCTAATGATCGGACTCTTTGTCTGGGAGTTCCACCTTCCATGGAGTTCGCCGCGAGTCCTAATCGCGATCGCGCTCTGTTTGCTATTCCTCGGTTGGGGCATCTATTATTTGCGTCGTTATCGCGCATTCCGCTTTGTCAATCGATCCGGCGTAGTTGTCTTGGACGTTATCGAAAACGGACCAGAAAAAGACAAATGTGCCGACTTTGTTGCGCTGATTGAACAGACAATCCGCGCCGCTGCATCGCACAAAGGCAGTGATTAGGTTTTCCGTCTGGAAAAAGAGAGCGTGTAGAACCTCAAGCAACTTCGATGTTTGCCGCTACTACATCGAGTTCGGGCGGTCTGGTTGTTGCCAGATGCTCATGCCGCCGTCGACCATCAGCATGTGGCCGTGGATGTGCTCGGCTGCGTCGCTGAGGAGAAATGCGGCGGCTTCACCGGCGACGTCGGCGAGTGGAACTTCGCCATTGGGAGTGTGCAACTCCATCCATTCTCGCACCTTGGGATCTTGCAGTGCGGGAGCGGTTAGTGGTGTCTCGAATAATCCAGGCGCGAGCCCGTTGATGCGGATGCCTTGAGGTGCCAACTCGACGCACAACGTTTTGACCATGGCTTCGATCGCGCCCTTTGATGTGTCGTAGGCCGAATGTGTCGGTTCGGCGAGGCGGCCGTTGATGGAACCGATCAGTAAGACTCGACCTCGTGTTTGCGCTTCGACCCAGCGTTGAGCAAACCGTTGAACGAGAAAGAAATGCGAACTGACGTTCAATCGGATCGTCCGCTCAAACGATTCGACAGTCATTTGCAGAAACGGAACGTCGGCGTAAGTGCCCGCATTGCTGACCAAGATGTCGATTGCCGGCATCGCTGCGACCGCCTGATCGAAAACCGCGTCGACGGATTCTCGTACCGAGCCCGAGAGGTCACCTTCGATTTTCGCCGTTTGCACTCCATATTGTTCGCAATCGCGAAGTACTTGATCGGCAGCTGCATCCCATCGCAGACCATGCAGAACGACGTTTGCTCCCGACTTGGCCAGTGCGACTGCAAGTGCCGCGCCGACTCCCTGAGTCGAACCGGTGACAAGAGCCGTGCGTCCGGAAAGGTCAGCCATGATTTGCTTCAAGAACCTGGTTTATTTGAACAGTGGGCTGGCGTTGCTGTCGATCCGTCGTCGAGCCATTTCACAGTAGTCTGCATTGCAATCGATGCCGACATAACTTCGATTGAGACGTTCGGCGACGACGCCGGTTGTGCCTGCCCCAAAAAACGGATCGAGCACGACACCCTGTTCGGGACTCCCTGCCAAAATGCATGTCTCGACCAGTTTCTCTGGAAACACGGCGAAATGAGCTTCGCGGAATTTTGACAACGGAATCGACCACACCGTTCGCTTGTTGCGACCTTTGGGATGAAAAGCTTGGTCCCAGCGAGCGTCATGAAGATTATTGTTGCCGCTGTTTTTTCCTTGTTCTGGAGTGCCGCCGCGTTTATTGAAGTGGTTGCGACCGCCCATCATTTTGCTGTTTTCGGAGAACGTAACATGCGGTTCTCGAACTGCGTCGGCATCGTAGTAATAGTCTTGCGATTTCGTAAAGAAAAACACGTACTCGTGATCTGTGGTCGGACGCGTCTTCACTGACGACGGCATCGCGTTGGGCTTGTGCCAGATAATGTCGCTGCGAAGGATCCAGCCTGCGTCTTGCATCGCCAATGCGAAACGCCACGGTGTTCCCAGCAATCGACCTTTGTCGTATTTGTCGCCCAACACGACCCAAATCGTTCCGGTCGATTTCAGCGTTCGGTGCACTTCTGAAAACGTGCCGACAAGTGCATCGACAAATTGTTGTGGCTTCTTTTCGCGGCCGATCTGTCCCTTGCCCGCGTAGTCCCGCTGCTTGAAATAGGGAGGACTCGTGACAACGCAGTCGATCGATTCGTCCTCGAACGATTGCAGAACCTGCCGCGCATCGCCGTGATAAATATGATTCAGTTGTGGATGATTGTCAGACATCGGTCAAGTTCACGCTCCAGCTACATTCTCTTCACAACTTCAATTCCCAGCAGCGACAAACCGATCTTGATCGTGCGAGCCACCAGATCGCAGATCAGCAGCCGGCTGAGTTTTTGCTCTTCCGCTTCCGCTTTCAGCACAGGGCATGCTTCGAAGAATTGAGCGAACAGGCTGGACAGAGCAAACAAATACACCGTCAGATGGTGCGGTTCGTAAGTCGCGGCAACTTCCGCAATCGCCTCTTCGAATCGCAACAGGCAAAGGGCGATTTCGCGTTCCTTGTCTTCAAGCAATTGGATCTTTGCGTCCGACGAGCGAACCGCGTCGATATTGATGTCGCCTTTGGTGTTGATGCCCTGCGTTCGAGCATACGAATACTGAACGTATGTCGCTGTGTTACCTTTGAGCGCGACCATTTTGTCTTCGCTGTACGTGTAATCGCTTTCTCGGTTTTGCGATAAGTCTGCGTACTTGATCGCTGAATGACCAATCACGTTGGCCACTTCTGCGATTTCATCTTCCGGTAGTTTCGCGACCAGCTTGATCTGTTCTGCGGCTCGGCGAATCGCGGTGTCGAGCAATCCTTCGAGCCCAACTGTGTCACCCGATCGAGTCTTGTAGGGTTTGCCATCGTCGCCAAGCACGGTGCCGAATTTGATGTGCTGGAGTTCGATGTCGGTGTAACCCCATTTTCGCGCCGCAGCAAAAAGTTTGTCGAAGTGTTCGCCTTGTCGAAAGTCAACGACGTACAAGATCGCATCCGGTTTCCATTCTTTCATGCGATATTCGATCGTCGCCAAATCGGTTGTCGCGTAGAGGAACGCTCCGTCCTTCTTGCGAATAATCATCGGAGCATCGAACCCGTCCAGGAACACGCACAACGCTCCTTCGCTTTCTCGCGCCAGCCCTTGTTTTTCAAAGCTGTCCACAACGCCTGACAGATACGAATGATAGAAGCTTTCACCAAGCTCGTGATCAAACTTCACATTCAAGCGATCATAGATTCGTTGAATGTCCTCGCGACATTTCGGCAGGAACTCATTCCACAACGCGAGGTTTTCTTCGTCGCCTGCATGAAGCTTTGCGGTTTCTTCCAGCGCAGCCTGGTCGATCGCAGGATGCTGCTTTGCGATCGCGAGAAACCTGGCATCGGATTCGGTTTCGGTGATTTTCGCTCGTGTGCTTTCGAGGCCCTTTCGTGCTTCACCGAGTTGCGATTCCATCCGACGGATCGCTTTTGCAGCTTTCTTGTCCGCTGCTTTGTCGCCGGCCGCTGGCGAAGCCTGAGCAGCCTCCAGTTCCTTTTCCAACGTCGCGATTTTTTCTTCCTGCACCGGGATGCTGGCGATCGAACCGTGATAGTCCATGACGCGGCGGACAAAGCGATAGATTCGACCAAGTTCCGCAACCGGCGCGGTTTCGTACGCAGCCTGGTCGACGAAGTGGCGATAGCCGTAAATGATCATCCCGAACTGCGTGCCCCA
>JAGQPC010000659.1 GCA_020426925.1 Planctomycetales bacterium
CACTTGAAGCTCCTCCGGAACCTGGTTCAGACTTTGAGCTCGATATCTCAAATGGCAGCTGGCCCGCGATAGGTTTATCGTTGCGAGATGAGTTCACAACAACAGTCGAGCGTGATTACGGTGCCAGGACGCAAAATGTTGATTATTCAAATCTGGAAGAGGCAAAAAACATCATCAACTCCGCTGTCGAGCAGCAGACTCGTGGCAGGATTAAGGACCTGTTCGAAGTGCTCGATCCCGGGACGGTAACGGTGCTAACCAACAGTATCTACTTCAAAGCTCAATGGGACGTTCAATTCAAGCCGGAAAGTACTGCTGTGTCTCAGTTCGTCCGTGACGATGGCACAACGGTCGATGTTCCGATGATGTTTGCGGACTCAAACTCTATTGACCCAAATAGTCGTGCCAGTATCCAGACCAGACACACGGAGCTAGCTGGATTTCAAGTGCTCGATATTCCGTTCGAGAACGAACGCAGTTCCATGGTCATTTTAATGCCCATCGACGCAAGTGGCAGTAACGAGCTGACGCCAGATGTCTTGGCAAACGTCAATGACTGGATGGAAAGCCCTCGTTTGCACACTTGCGTGAACGCGACAATTCCAAAATTCAATGTAACGGTGACAACACCGCTTGCAGATCTGTTACCCGAGATGGGAATGCCGACACCATTTGGAAACGCCGACTTCTCGCGAATGGTGGAAGGAGGAGGCATTTGGATCGGCCAGGCTCCGCACAAGGCGTTCATTGAGATCAACGAGCAAGGAGCCGAAGCAGCGGCCGCGACCGCAGTCGAATTCGTGCTCTGCTTTGCTGCGGGCACTCCCGTTCAGACACCAGATGGTGAAGTACCGATTGAAGAATTGCGTGTTGGCGATCTTGTCGTGTCCCGCAGCGAGCATCATTCGAATGGCCGTATTCAACACAAAAGGATCGAAGAGCTCTTTCATGGTTTTGGTGAGATTGTGGAGCTGCATGTTGGCGGCCAAGTCATTCGCGTCACCAAAGAGCATCGGTTCTACGTTGAAGACAAAGGTTGGCTACCCGTTAGCGAAATGGTTCCAGGGCACCGACTGGCGACCGATCTTACAAGCTGGAAGGTCGTGGAAGACATTGTCGAGACCGGAAAAGCCGTACCGGTTTATAACTTCCGCGTCGCCGATCACCACACATATTTTGTAGGAGGCAACGAATGGGACTTCGCTGTCTGGACCCACAACTGTTACGGAGACAACTTCGATTTCCGGGCCGACCGGCCGTTCCATTATTTGGTTCGCGACAACGAAAATGGCTCACTGCTGTTCATGGGCCGCGTGAGTGATCCGACGCAATCGACGAACGAACTCGATCCGACCATAACGCCGGGCGACAAAGTTCCGGGCGATAGCAATGGCGACGGCCGTTTTACGTCTGCAGATTTGGTGGCTGTTTTTCAAGCTGCTAAATACGAAACGGGCGCCTCTGCGACCTTTGCCGAAGGCGACTGGAACGGGGATGGAATATTCAATACTCGCGATTTAGTCTTCGCTTTCCAAAACACAGTCTACGAACGGCCCGCCGCTATTCCCATTGCTGCGATTGATCAGTTAGACGCGGTGTTCGAATCGGCTGATGATCGACGTGTGATAAAGCACAGCCCAAAAGACAACTGGCCGGCTGTAACTGATACTTCCTTGATCGCCGATGCTCGGTAACAAGCGGTATCTCGATCTGTTTCCAGCGCTCTTGTCCGATTCCGGCCAAGACCTGGTCAATAGGATCATGACGCTTGCGATTTTAGCAAAGCTGTGGAAGAGAAACGAATACAACTCGTACCGTGTGACGAGGCGTCGGACGTCATGGAGCCAACTGATGGTCCGTGCGATTATCCATCGGCGGCGATATCGTCGGAGAGCTCTTCCGCCTTGTTTAGACGGCCTGACGCGATTGTTACGATGAGGACAGGTCAGTTCGACGTTTCTCTCGTCGAGCCGGCCGCGCAGTTTGTCGCCTTCGGCGGCCTTGTCGTAGATGAGCTTGTTGGGGACGTAGTAGGTAATGGCCGAATCCAACAGCCGCTCAGTGAGATTCACTTGGGCACGGAATGCGTTGCACCATAGTAGTGCAACGCTTTTTGGTTGTTCCGTCCAGCGACATCGCTACGGTAGATGCCTGGTCGCTGGCTGTTCGTACTTGGCAGTCTGGAATGCGAGCAGAATGTCTGCCGAGTCAAACTCGCCGTCGCCATTCCAGTCACCAGACGACCACACCGCATCACCTAGTACATCGTTTTCGTACAACCCGTTTTTGAAGATCTGAACTAGATCGCTTGAGTCGAACCGTCCATCGAGATTCGCGTCACCGACAGTTGTGTTGAACACTTCGTCAACGAGGAAGTCAACATCCTGTCGATCAACCGTGCCGTCACCGTTTGCATCAAATTCCTCGTTCGAACTTCCGGACCTCGCAGCGCGGGAAATCGCGTCAACGTCGTCGACCGTTACGCGTCCATCCCCATCGGCATCTCCCGGAGTTTTGGGAACCAACGAGATTTCGTATTCCTGACCGTCGATCACAATCGAAGTTCTGTTCGATACGTCGACAGGTTTGCCGACGGGATTGCCATCAGCGTCATACCGCTGCATCTTGCCTTTGGCCACGGCGAACCACCCGCCGTTTTCGCCTTTGATGACCTTGGCACGGCCGCCCGTGTTTTTGATGTGCCGCAGCACTTTTCCTTCGCCATCGATGTAGATTACGTTATCTTCATCAACGACCCAGAACTTTCCTCCTTCACCCTTGATGATTTCGGGATCTTTCAATCCTCGGATCGTGTCACCGACCTGTTTTCCGTCCTTGTCGAAACAGGCGACGGTGTTTTTGGTGACAACCCACCAGCCGCCGTTTTCACCCTTGACGACTTGGGCCCGACGTCCTGTGTTTTTGATGTGCCGCAGCACTTTTCCTTCGCCGTCGATGTAGATCACGTTATCCTCATCAACGACCCAGAACTTGCCATCTTCACCGTTGATGATTTCTGGATCTTTCAATCCTCGGATTGTGTCGCCGACCTGTTTCCCGTCCTTATCGAAGCATGCGACCGTGTTTTTGGTGACGACCCACCAGCCGCCGTTTTCACCTTTGATGACCTTGGCACGGCCGC
>JAGQPC010000660.1 GCA_020426925.1 Planctomycetales bacterium
CATGCGAATCCCAACTGTAACCATCGCACGCGTCATAGTGCACCGTAACAAAACGAGTGCCGGCTTCGACCAAACGGCGAGCCAACAAAGTCGCTTGTCCGAAAAGGTGGCGTCCGTATTTGTCTCGTAGCTGCGGCTTCTCTCGACAGACGTTTAACGCGTCACGAGTTCGAGTCGACGTGGCCAGCCCAATCGCTCGGCGGCGAATCAAATCGATTTCATGATCTTCAGATTGGTCGAGCAGCCGTCGCTGTTGATCGAATTGTTCCAGTAACGACGCCCGCTTGCGAAGACGATCAAGCTGGACGCCTCCTTCGAGCCCAGAAAACCGGAACTGCAGTTCGTCGTCGGAGCATACTCGCCAGTACGGATTGTCGTTGAGATCTCGTCTGTCAAACTTGGTCGTCAACGGATTGTGAGCTTGGCCGAGCCAACCAGCATATTCGCCCGGTCGACGATACTGCCCGTTATCCTGCAAACGCCCTAATCGATTCGGAACGACCATGTAGCTCGGCAGTTCCGCTTCCAGGCCGCCATCTTGCTGCGACAAATGTTCGACCACCGATCCGATCGATGGCCAATCTTCAGGCGTCGCGCTGAATCCGCCGCCGATCGGAATGTGCCAACGCCGCCCTGTTTGCAGGTAATGTCCGGCTCCACTGTGATCGTTGAAGCTGTGTGACATCGATCGAACGACACAGAACTTGTCGGACGCGTTTGCGAGTTTCGGCAGATGCTCGCAGATTTTCAAACCTGGAGTCCTGCACCCGATTGGTCGAAACGGACCTCGAATCTCACTGGGAGCTTCCGGCTTCATGTCGAATGTTTCGTATTGGCTCGGTCCGCCAAACAGAAACATAAAGATTACCGATTTGGCTTTTGCGGCTCGCTTTGCGATTTTTCCTTCGGCGGCCAACAAAGTAGGCACGTTCAAGCCTAGCAATCCGGCACCTGATGCTTGCAACATCGTGCGGCGAGTCCAACCGTTACACGATCGAGATGGAGCTCCTTTGATGGATAGCATGGACTGCCTCGATAAATGTTGCCGCGAATAGACCATCAACAGACGGATATTCTACGCCCTAAATTGTTGGCGGAGCAACACGTACGCATCGAATGTGCGTCCGTCACCGGCGAGATTAGTGCGGTTCAGGGGCGTTTGGCAAGATTTAACGCCGTCGCCAGCTATTGTGGCATGTCTTGAGTGAGATCAAATTGCCGGAAGGCGCGAACGACAGCGTGAACGCTTGCGCACGCCGACGCCATGATGAACAGCCACATGCCGATCCCAAAGACAACGCGGTGATCGACCGTGAAATCGTATCTGGCTGCCAGCATTTCAGAAAACAATCCACAGGAATGAGCCCAAAATACTGTCACCAATAACGCGAGAAAAAACAGAATCCCTTTCGCCGTAAACATCAGCGTTGTGCGAAGGAAGATCGCGATGCCTTCCTGATTGAGGCGATACGGATACCAAAGAAACAACGCGTTATCGATCGCGAAAATCAAGATATTCAGCGGCACGAGCAAAGCTACCGAAGCCAGCACGAGGTGAGGGGCCATTGGCCGAAGCAGACACACAGCGGCCAACACTCCCGCTTGATACAACGTCGAGATCAGCACCGGCGTTGCCAGTTGTCCGCCAACGACTGCTAGTGGCCTCAACGGGAGCGACTTCAGAATCACCATTCGGTCCAGGTCTCTTCTGAAATCAAACTTCAGCGCGGTTGGCAGCAGCAAGAACGAGTAGAAGACGAGTGCTCCCACAACGTTCAGCAAAATCAGATTCGCGTTGTCGTACGCCGCGACCGGCAGGCACGCGAGTACCGCCGGAATCGCCAGCGAGAACAGTAAGCTAGTGCGGTAGTTCATCGCGCCCAGCGCTTGCCGCCACGCGAGCGGTCCTAAGCCTGCTTGCCACGGAATTCTTGCGATAGAAATGTTCGCTAAATCGAAAGCGTCACTTTCGGAATACGCGTGCCCGTGCTGTGAGTATTTCTTGCGTTCCTGGGCAAGTTTGCTCTTGTCGAAATATTCGTCCGCTCGCACAACTGCAAACACCATGCTTCCCACCAGAAGTGCCGCACCTGCAAGAGCAGCAAGCACAGCAGGCGACACAGTCTGAGCTGCAATCACAGTTGAAAACAGTCGTAGTGGAAGTTCGCACGCAACTCCGACATAAGTATCACGCAAGCTCGCTGCTGCAATGAGGATGTGCCTGAGGATGCTCACCGTCACCGGAAGCGGTCCTGAATTCCAAATCGAAGCCGACGAAAATGCAATGGTCAGCGTACTAATCGTGAAAGCGGCGACGATGGCAGCCATCGCATTTCTGATTCTGACGTAAGTTCGGTCGTCGATCCCCCACATGACAATTTCGATCCACATTCTCCAGAGGTCCACGAACAGCAGCGCAAGAAACGCACCAACAAATCCGCAGAACCAAATCTCCAGATCAGGAATCATCAGAATTGAAAACGATAACGCTTTAATCAATGCTGCGTTGAGGATCGCACCAAAGCGGTAACAAAGCAGGTCGAGTCTAGTAAATGGCGCACCCGATAGCTGTTCGATTTCCGTCGGCGTCCATTCGATGGGTTCTTCCGGCCGTTTGAACGTAGTGCGTACGAGGTGCCACAGCGTGTACACCAAAAGGCCAAGTGGCACGGTTCGCGAAAATTGTTCGTGGCCTGCTGGTTCCCGAAACAATATTCCAAGCACAGCTTGAAACACAAACACGATCGCGAAGAGGACGCTGAGTCCCGATAAGATTGCTCGGCGCGGTGTGGAAAACGCTCGTCGACACTTTCGAAATGCCGCTCGATACTTCGTCTTAAGCAGTAGCGGAATCGCCGGATGAATGGAGCTCATTAGTCAAAATACTCTGTTAAAACTCAACGCTAGTACTTGGGTGCGGCTCAAGAATTGAGATCGCTAACTCATCACTGCCGAAGATGCCGAGTCGGTCCCGACGCCATCGACATCAGCGAGCGGGATGCCACTAGCAGCAGGTGTGTTCGATTGGTCAGAAGTCGCTCGAAAGAAAATATCTTCCAAAGACGTTCCCGATTCGCCAGCGGAAAACGCAGTTCTCACTTCATCGATCGGACCGAAAAACTGCTGCTGGCCTTTCTTAAGAATCATCACGTGCGTGCAAATGTCTTCGACCATCGCCAGCAAGTGGGAGCTAATCATGATCGCCGTTCCGCGACTGGCCCTGTCGCGAATCGACTCCTTCAGGCTTCGAATGCCCGCAGGATCGAGCCCGGTTAACGGCTCGTCAAACAGAATCGCTTTCGGATCATGAACGTAGCCGCAACTGATCGCGAGTTTCTGGCGCATTCCGCGCGACAAGTCGCCTGCTCGAGCGTTTCGTTTTTCTGTTAGCTCGAATGTTTCAATCAGCTGTGCGATCTTTTCTTTAGGATTGGCGACTCGATATGTCTTTGCGGCAAACGTTAGATGTTCGATGACCGTCAAATCGTGAAACAGTTGAGGATCGTCCGGAATGTACGCCAAACGCTGCTTCGCTTCGATCGGCGATTTTTCGACGGAGAATCCGTCTACGACCAGCTCGCCTTCGGTCGGATGAATGATGCCGGTTAGCGCACGTAACGTTGTTGTCTTGCCGGCACCGTTGGGCCCAATGAGCCCTAAAACTTCGCCCGGTGCAACATGAAAAGAAATGTCGCGTGCTGCGACCGTGGTGTCGTAGCACTTGTGAAAATGTCGAACTTCAATCACGGGTGGCTCCATCAATATCAGACATTGAAGAAGCGTAGCTCAGTGCTTAGGGCCGATCAAAACTGGCTGTGGTAGTAACACGAGCAAGGGGGCCCATGCTACTTTACTGCCACGTTTAGGGATTGGGCCGATTGTTGCTCGAACGCTTGTTGCTAAAAAACCGCATCGAATTATTGCCCCTCTGGCTGAGGCACCGGTTCGATATCGACGAGTTCGAACACAACCGGCTCGATACTTCTGAGAATGTTCTGCGATTTTTGCACGCAGTAAACGCACATGTCACCAGTGCGTCCTGCAAGTTCTGCGGGCGATTCCGAATCGGCCAGCAATATCACTGGGATCTTCGCGAAATCGGCGTCTCTGGAAAGGACTTCACAGACGGTAAGTCCGTTCGCTTGCAGTCTTGAATCGACGCAGATCAAATCGGGAGAATGCTCAAGAATGAGTTCAAATGTGGAGCGCGCATTATAGGCCTTGATCGGCTTCAACCCTAAATATTGGCAGTACATCGAGATTTCTCGTACAAGTGCTCGATCAGTATCTGCAACCAGGATGGACTTTTTACTATTCACTCCGCATGTCTCCGCAGGACGATGAAATTGCATGACTAACCAGAGTCTTGCTCACGGTTCAGCCGATGCCAACGCCTCGTGAAATGCGCTTCGATGTCTTGTTGATAATGAATTGAAATGGACTCGCACCTGTCGCGGAACCAGAACGTTCCGATGCAAATGGCGGCATCGCTGCAGAGTCTGTTGCGTTTAGAATCCCGCGTTTCCGCATCTCAACGTACTCGGTTACCCACTACGTCCTCAAACGATGGACACTGTCTGTTATAATGAGGCCTGCGCGCTGGCTATCGCGATGGGAACGATCGCGACCACAACATTGTGTTTTGCGGAGCAACCCAAAAGTGCTCATCAGACTGACGACGTTTTTTTACGCTGCGTTTTGCTCTTGAATTGCGTGATTTCATGCAGGCTCGAAGCGGCCGATTTTAACCGTGACGTTCGCCCCATCCTGTCGAACTACTGCTTTCAGTGCCACGGGCCCGACGCCGAAAATCGTGAGGCCGACCTGCGACTTGACGAAGAGAATTCTGCGACGCAGGATCGAGGCGAATACCGCGTGATCGATCGTTCGAGTCCAGCAGCAAGTGAGTTGCTCGTTCGCATCGACTCTAACGATCCAGATCTTGTGATGCCTCCGCCTGATGTCGACAAAGACCTTTCGGACGAACAGCGCGCGACCTTGCGAGAATGGATACTCGGCGGCGGACAATGGAAACAGCACTGGGCCTATGTCCAGCCGATTCGATTCGATACGCCCGACATGCCACGCGACAACGACTGGGTGCAGACGTGGGCTATCAACTGGATCGACCGCTTCATCGCGGACCGGCTTGTGCGTGAAGACCTGCAGCCCTCAGAATCCGCCGACCCGATTACGTTGATACGTCGCGCAAGTTTCGACATAACGGGACTTCCGCCTTCGATCGATATGCTCTCGCGATTCGAAGCCGGACTTGACGAGGC
>JAGQPC010000661.1 GCA_020426925.1 Planctomycetales bacterium
TGAACGCAAGCTAGAAGCTTACGCCACTTGTCTCAAGTTGAACGATGCGTTGTTGAACTGCTTGTAGCTCGACGGGTTTCTTTTCCAGCTCTAGAAGCCGTTTTTCGTTTTCGAGCGATTGAAGAAGTGCTACGAGGTCTTTGTCGTTCAAGAATGACTGCTGGACGGCGTGCAGCGATTTGAGGCCCTCGTCAGTTTCACCCACGATCAGTTTCGCGAGTGCAAGATCGGCTTCGGCGCTTGGTTTCTTGGGCCAAGTGCGAGTCGCTGATTCGATGAGTGCTTTGTTGAGCAAATGCATGCCTTGTTGGAACGCTCCGGCTTGAAGTTTTGCACTTCCCAAGGTTGCGTTTGCTGCTGACGCCACTGCTGCGTTTTCACTTGCCATCGGTTCGCTCAGTAGTGCCGCGGCCGCGTGGATTTGTCCGAGCGTCGCCAGGCATTCGCTTTGTGCGATCCGCAGCCACAAGGTGTTGTCGCCGGCTGCAAATCGTTCGGCCTTCTTGAAATTGACCAGCGCGAGCTGTGGGTTGCCGGACGATTGTTGGGCGCTCCCGATTGCGCTCCAAATAACCAATTCTGCTGGCGCATCGTTTTTGAATTCGCAACCACTTTTCGTGGCAAACGACCATAGTGCCTGCCGAGCTTCATTCGGCCAGGCGACGCCTTCAGGCCGATGTTGATCGGCGCTCGTCCAAAACCTGACGTTTGGAGAGCGACCGGACGCGATTTGAGCTTCGCAGTGTTTAACCACGGCGGTCTTCCATGCGTCCGCCGGTGATGTTGACCCAGACTCGGCATGCAGTCCGTTGGTTGCGACGGCTAACCACAGTTCGGCGACGCGAAGTGTGTCTTGATTCTGTTCGGCGATTTCGATCGCTTGGAGCAGCAGCGATTCCGCCCAAACGTGACGTTGCGCAATCGATTCGCCGATGGCGAGTAAGTGCAATGTGTCAACGACCGCCAGCTTTTGATTCAGCTCCTGCGATGCAGTGCGAAATTGTTCCGCTTCGCCGTGTGCCGATCCGTTACTGCTAAGTGCGGATCTGAAAGCGTTTCTTGCCGTTCGATATTTCTTTGCCGCCAGCGGATTGTTGACGGCTGCGTCCAGCATTGCCGTCCACGATGCGTCTGCACTAACATTTTGCGACAGGATTTTGCCAATGAACCGAATCTGAGCAGCGTTCGGTTCAAGACACCAACGTTGCCAAAGAACTGATTCCGCAGTGTCGGTGTTTCGTTCGACGAGTTGTTTGGCCGTGAAGTATTTTTGCTGGCTCAAGTGATCCGTCAGCCGAGCGAAGAATTGCTCCGCGTCGATTTGCGAATCTTCTGAAATTCCCAGTACCGTTTCCTGACCATCGAACCGAATCGTCTTTGCTGGTGGATTCGCTATCTGGGGCTCGCTACTGGACTTTGGGTCAGTTTTGGATTGCTCGCCCTGCAGCAGACCGTCAAAGTTGCGGACTCGAGCGGCCGTCAGAGGGTCCGACCACTGTACGACGGAGCATCCACACGCCAGCAGCGTGCTGATCAGGCAGCAGACTTGGAGGCTAAATGCCTGCTTCACGCTCGGCTCCAAAAACGGCTGATGTTGAATCTGTGACCCACCGTAACACGCTTACTGCATTTGATGAACGTTGTGGAATTGGAAAAGTTGGGCACGTTTCAGGCATTCGGCGTCCGATCGCACGGGGTCGTAGGGCACGTACGTTTCCGGTGTCCCGACAACGTTCAGGCTTTCTGCGTGCGTGCTTAGCTCGCCAAGCACCGTTTGAGTTGTGGGCACTGATTCGCTTGGCGTCGTGAAAACGTACGGGCGAATGACAACAATCAGCTCACTACGCGAATTCGTTATTGATTCACGCCGAAACAGGAAGCCGAAACCAGGTAGATCACCGAGCAGCGGAACTTGATCGTTCGCGTCTGATTCGTGTTCCTCAATGAGCCCTCCCATCGCGACCGCCATTCCGTCTTGCGCGACGACTGTGCCGCTTAGTGATCGGCGGCGAACTGTGTCGACTTGGACCGACGTGACGCTTGTTCCATCTACGTCGGGAACAGGGATCGAGGCACCTCCGAGCACTCGTTCCGAGTTTTCCTCGACAACTCGCAATGTGACCGTGCGATCAGCGTTAATGTTCGGAGTAATCAGCAAAGACTGGCCGACGTCGCGGAGTTCTGTAATAGGAGTTGCGGCAACGGCACCAGAAACAGCATTCAGTCCACCGACAACTTGCGACGGCGTAAAGCCCACAGTGAACGGAAGCGTATCGCCGACGAAAATGCGGCTGACTTCGTTGTTCGCCGTAAGAATCAACGGCGTGGCCAGAGCCGTTACTCGATTTCGACTTTCCAACATCTGCATTCGAAATTGAAAGTTGCTATCGACAACTTGAAAAGTCAACGCGCCAGGTATTGCTCCTGACACTCCCAGGCCATCCGCCAGAATTCGACTCACACCGTTCCCGCCCGGAAACGTTGGTGCCAAGTTGCCGTCACTAAATGCGCCGTTCGCGTTGTTGTCACCGACGAAGTACTCGAATGCCGAATTGATCCCGTCCGCCAGATTGACGCGTAGTACTTTGACTTCCAGCAGCACGGTAGGAGTCGGTACGTCAAGTTTTGCGACGAGTTGCTCGATCTCGACCATCGATTTCGGATCTGCCGTGCGGACAACGACTTGGTTGTTGCGGCGAATCGTGGAAACGTAAATCGTCGCTTCTCGGCGTCGCATCAAACGAGCTCTCGCTTCGTCGCTGATCTGGCCGTTTGAAGAAAGCTCGTTCTCTAGTTCCTGGATTTCTGATCCGGCCAGTCTGTTTGTGGGATCTGGCTGGCGCGCTGTCGAACTGGAACGTCTACGAGAACGGTTTGAAATGCTGGATCCAATTGGGTTTTGTCCCAGGCCAAATTGAGCGCCGAGCGGAAGGCCGTTGCGGCCCAGCATGGCCGAGTTTGTTTCGTCGGTCTCAAAAGTCCCCAGCCCGAGCGATCGTCCGTCGACCAAATCGAAGCGATTGAAACGTTGCGACAAGTCGACAAGGTCACCCGTGTCCGTGTCAGCCGTGTTCATCTCGACGCGATCACCGAAAACTTGTGCGATGACTTGGGCAACGCCTGCTGGATTTGGATAGAGCAAAGTGAAGACGCGAGTCTGTTCCTCGCGAAAACTGGAGAGGTCTTTTTCGTATTCGTCTGATGTTGCGATTCGGACGATGCCCGAATTTTCGTCGAGTCGATAGAACAAACCGTTCGACTTGACGATTGCTTCCAATGCATCTAGCGGTGTTACGTTGCGCAAGTATGCGGTAATAATCTTCTGGCCAGCGTCGGCCGAACAGACAACGTTCTTTCCAGTCTCTTCGGAAAACAACCGCATTGCGTCTGCGAGCGATACTCCATCGTAACGGATGACTTGAATTCGTTCGTCATCGTCCAATCGAACAATCGGTTCGGGAAGCTGTTCCACCGATTCGCTCGCGGAGGCTGGATCTGTTTTGGTCGCGCGAGTTTCAGATTTCGAGACGGCGACTCGAGGCGACGTAATTTCAACATCTAGCGTCACTTCAGACGACGCATTGTCGCTGTCGCGTTTGGTCGGTTTCTGCCCTGTTCTACGTCGTGGTTCTTCACGCTGAGCGACCGCGGAGATGCCGGCGGAAGTCATTGGTGCATTGATTGAGGGAGACCTCTTCCGTTGTGCTGGTGTGCGAAGCTTATTCGACGTATCGATCGACTCAATCGTCGGCAGAGAGTGCCCGCCAATGCCTGTGTCTGCAGCGATTGCGTGAATGGCAGATGAGCAATTCGCAAAAATCGCTAGCAGCGCGATACAAAGGCTGTGTCGGTGAATAGCGACAACGATCTGCATGGTCAATTGAGCTCACTCATCGCAAACGGGATTCGTGCGAGGAAAAGCGGTAACTAATCGTTGTCGAATAAATTGACAAGAGAAATTGAGTTCATTTGTCGCCTAATCTCGAGTTTGTAGTCGGCAAGCCGGGTCTTGTGTTCGGCATGCCGCAGTGGGCGTGCGGTCGCCCGGTTTTGTTTGCGGTGCAGTGCTTGCGAATATCTGCATTCGTTTCGTTGATTTGAAATAACACACGTTGATAACGTGCTAGAGTTTTTCGACGGAGGAGGTGGATCGTCCACACCCCACAGCGTTTTGACTACAGGAAAGAGTCGTCTTCTAGACAAAGCTGCTATGACAAGCCAACGAAAAAAATCGCTCCGCTTCGGCTTTACACTCGTCGAGCTCATTGTTGTTCTCATGATCATCGTCGGATTGGCAGCCATTCTCATTCCAGCAGTCACGGACATGGTCGCGCGCACGAACGCTAGCTCGAGTTCGTCCAACATCTCCGAAGTGGCCAACGCGATACAACGGTACGAAACGCAGTTCTTATCGTATCCAGACAACCTCGACGGACTGATGACCGACTTGACTGGTACCGATTTGGATACACTCAGCGCTGGCCTTACAGCTGCCACGGTGGACGTTACGCTGACTGCCGCAACGCGAGTGCCGCTGACGGTTGCTGGCATCACTAGTGTCGGAATTCACACAGCGGGCGACATCACGTTTGATCCTGCTACGCCAACTGCATTGACTGACACGACGGTCTTGAAAGGCCTGACGGCTGCGGCACAAGTGTCGCTCGGAATTGAAACGACAGGAACCGCAGGGAAGTACGTTGTCCTCGGTGTTGGTGCCATTTCGGACATGAACGGTAAAACGACAATCGACGCCCCCGTTTATTTTCCAGAAGACGGTTCATTGAATCCTGACACCATTTACGGCCGATTCATTGCCGTGTTTCAGATTACCGACGGGACGAATCCTTTGACTCGAGCAAAACTGGTGACCGTGATCACGCCAACCGGACAAGGCTTGAACACTGGCTTGTCCAACTACTTTGATCTAACCACTCAGAACTAAGCTGCAGATCTTGCTGAAAAAGTTCGGCGGCTATGTTGACTCGAACATGCAATTGGAATTGGCATGCGTTATCGAGCCGCCGTTTCACTGATCGAGCTTCTGGTCGTGATTTCGTTGCTGGCCGCATTGGCAACGCTGCTGGTTCCCATGTTCTCGACCGTCATTCATGACGCGAATCAAGTCGCGACGAAGAGATCGCTCGCAGAAGTGCGCGACAGCGTGATCGACTATTGGAACGACACAAAGCACGTGACTCTGGATGGCATCACGACTGTGGCGACGGAGGCTAACCGATTTGACACCGATTGGCTATTTGCGAATCCGGTAACGGGCGACTCGACGGTCGATTTCGATATCAATACTCGCATCGGTTGGCGAGGCCCGTATCTCGTCGAATCGACTGGCAACGTCGTCACGGCGGGTTCGCCCTATGTGATCGATGCATGGAATGGCGAGATCGAAATTCAAGATGTCGATTCAGCGGCTGCGCTTCGTGACGTTCGAATCGTTTCGGGTGGACCAGACGGAACGATCGACATTCCGGCGGCGACGGCTACAAGTAGTCTGACGGCAGCGGATGTAGGAGACGACATTTATGTTGCGATTCAGCTTCGATAGGAAACAACGAATCCGACGCTTCGGCTTGACGTTGTTAGAGTTGATCGTCGCGCTCGGAATTCTGGCTGTCTTGTCGACGATCGCAATTCGGTCGCTGGACCCGCTCGCAGACCAGGCCCGTTACGAAGCGACGCAACGATTGCTCGACGATCTTCGCTCGGCCACGGTCGGCGATCCGAACGCAAAGCAACTAGGCGGTCAACGAATTGTCAGTGGTTACGTTGCGGACACTGGATCACTTCCGTCTACGTTGAGCGATTTCACGACGAAGCCTGCCGGATTGATCGCATACGCGGCGCAGACGTTTGATTCGGACCGAGACACAGTCGACGATGTGTCATTGTCGAGTGGTTGGAAAGGCCCGTATGTTCGGTTTGGGGCAGGCCAGTCTGTTATCGTGGACGGCTGGGGACGTACGCCGCTTATCGATCCGGACGGCGGTGATTTCGATTTTACGTCGCAAGGATCTGACGGCGATTCGGTGCTTCCCGAGGACGATTATCAAGCAGACATCTCAGTAGCGATGCCTTCGGTTGAATACACGGCGAGTGTCGTTTTTCGTGTGTTTGCGATTGATGGCACAACGGGAACACGAATCGATCCAGCTCCGGCCGGATTGGAGCAGCTTGGAGTTTTGCTATACACCGTTAACGGAAACGGCGGCACGACCGGAGCCATCGAGGAAACGACGTTGCCTGTCGCCGCGACCGGCACGTTTGAGGTTTCCAAGAACAACGCGATGCACGGAGTCGCGGCGGCTCGAGCGTTCATGTGGTCCGACACCGATGCTGACGACCAATTGGACGCTGGCGAAGCGGTCGTCGTTTCTAGCTACGTGCACTACTTCACGATCGTTGGCGGAATCGACAGTCGCGTCGAAATGGAGTTGCGGTAGGAAAGTATCATGTTTCAGCAGCCACTCTACACGATCGTCCTAGTTACCTATGACACAATTGCGCGCGTCGATGTGCGACCAGGCGATGCGTATGACGTTGCGTACTCATTTCGAATAGACCGCCCATCGCAATCAGACCTGAGCGACGCTGTTATGACAGCGATCTCGCACGGACCAAAACAATGCGGTCGGCTGATCATTCTTTCGGATGAGTTTTGGACTGGGGCTGTCATGCTCGCGAACGAAATCGTTCGTGAAGTGAACGGCGAACAGCTTGAGCAGGCTTTGGCTTTGGAGGCAGAGCCGGAATCGGGAATATCGCCGTTCGAGTCCCGATTGGGATTCGTCATCGATTCGACAAATGATTCGCAGACTACTTGGCGAGTCGTCCAAGCCGAATTCGAACAGGTGAAGCAAATCGCAACGGCGGCACAACAGGCCGGTCGCGTTTACGCGTATTCGTCTCTTTCCGCGACCGAATTCGCGGACGTATCGATCGATTCGTCGACGGATACTTCAACGGCTGAAGCGTGCGAAGAATTAGTGGTTCAATGGCTGCGAGAATTTCGAAGTGAAAACGGCGTAGCGGCGATAACCGACGCAGCAAGGTCGGTGCTTGAAGAACACGCTGGCCGCGTCAAAGGCGCTATGGCCGTCGCAGCGATTATGTGCTGCGCGTGCCACTACGTTCTGTCGGAACGTAACATCGCGCACACGCTGCAACATTGCCAGCAACTTGCAGACAGCGAAAAGCAACTTCGAATCGAAATAGACGCGGCGGAAAAAAATAACCGCGAGACGCTGGAAGTATCGCGTCAGCGAGAGACAACGCGAGTTGCTTTTGAAAGGCAGATTGCTAACGCCCAAGCGATTCGCGATGAGTTCAACTCGACTCGTCGTCGGCCAGTGCAGATCCTGAGTGCGCTGGCGAATACGGCCGGGCGCGAACATTGGATTCAGACGATCCACTTCGTAGATAATCAGGTCTGCGTTACCGGATTGGCATTGGACAATCGAGCTGTATTGCACTTTGCAACGCGAGTCGAAGTGGAGCTGAACGGAACGAACTGGTTCGTACATCCAACTTCGATGTCGATTGACGACAAGACGTCACTTGTTCGTTTCGAAGTCGTTCTGTCAATGAACGCGTCTGAGGTAAGTCACATGGCTGTGCGTTCGACGCGACTCCTAAATGACACAGTTGGCCGATGGCGGAACTCGTTCGAGAAAGGTACTTGCTGACGATCAGATGTACGGTCAACTCGCTAAAAACTCGCAGCTATTCGTGCCGTCAATTGCGGTTGTCATTGGCTACGCGAGTTTCTTTTCGCTGCCAAATCGGCGAGAGTATCTTGATGCGGCAACGCAGTCACAGGCTCTATCCACATCCATCGAGCAATTGTCAGTCCACCTGACCGTGCTTCGCAACAGCATCTCGCAAAATCGTGAATCAGACCCGGTCGAAGAAGCAAAGTCTGTCTCGATTAGTATCGAACCACCGATCGCTGAGAATGAACCTCAGTCGTCGGTTCAGCAATTGGTGCAGATCGTTTCCACGTTCGAATCACACGGTACTGCATGCGCTGCTGTTGAATCTGTTGAGACTGAAAGCGATTCGAGCGACGATGGTGTCACGCATCGCTTGAGCATCATTGGTGGCTATTCTGATGTCCTGGCCGCTATGCAGGCGATCGAAGCGGCAATTGCAGATGTCCGCGCCAGTGAATTGAAAATGAACCGAACCGAAGTGACAGACAACTGTCAGTGGGACATTACGTTTGATCTCAACGAGGGTCCGAAATGAGAGAGACACTCGTTGAACCGGATGAATTCCTGAAACTTGAGCTAGTGGATTTGGCTGACGTGAGCGTCGACCCAGTGTGGTCCCACGCGTTGCCCGCGACGGGCGTGCGGAGGTACCGTGCGTTGGCGATCTGTGAAGTTCAGCACGAAGTTGTCGTGGTGACGTGCAACCATCGGCTCGATGTTGTCCGGAACTTTGTCGAGTCGCGGATCCGTCAGCCATATCGCCTTGTCCGCGCGGAGGAGAATGCATTTCGCGATCTGCTTAGTCATGTGTTTCCTCCGCCGGCACTGACGGCGAAAGCTGATGCACATTCCGAAACGTGTGAAACCGTGGAAGTGTGTGATGAGCTAATGCGAGCTGCCTGTTTGCGTGGCGCATCCGACATTCATCTTGTGCCGGAAAAGTCGGTGCTGCGAACAAGATTTCGAGTCGACGGGATTTTGGAGGACTATCGTAGTTGTTCGATCGAACTGTTGAATGGTTTGGCGAGCCGAATCAAAGTGCTCGCCGGAATGAACATCGCGGAAAAGCGAGAGCCACAAGATGGCAGGTTTAACTATGTCGATCCGGTCAATCAAAAGCCGCTCGACGTGCGAGTCGCGACGATTCCGACTCGGTTCGGTGAGCGAGTCACACTTCGATTGCTGTCTCCACTTCACGGAACTGCATCGTTCGAAAACCTTGGCATGGCACCGGAGCAGTTAGAGCTGTTTACCAGGGCCATCAAAAGTTCCAACGGTCTGATTCTACTTACTGGCCCGACGGGCTGCGGCAAATCAACGACGCTCTACACCGCGATTCAGGAAGTGCTTCGAACGCGGGGCGGCAATGTCATCACGGTTGAAGACCCCGTCGAATTTGAAATTCCCGGCACGTCGCAAGTCGAAGTTGATTCATCCGACAAGATTAGCTTTTCTCGCGCGTTACGCAGTATTCTTCGCCATGATCCGGACGTCATCATGCTGGGCGAAATTCGTGATGCGGAAACGGCCGAGTTTGCACTGAAGGCGTCGTTGACCGGTCATCTTGTGTTCAGCACGCTGCACACGAACACCGCATCTGGCGTGATTACCAGGCTGATCGATATGGGAGTGGAACCGTTCTTGATTGCGGCAACACTTCGACTCGCTGTCGCGCAACGGCTGGTTCGGAAGCTTTGCCCGAAGTGTCGTACACCTGCTAGGCTTGGCACAGCGATGGCCGCGTCGCTTGGCGATCCCGAACTAGCCGGGCGAGAAGCCTTTGAAGCGTCTGGATGTCTGTATTGTGCGGGTAAGAAGTTTACTGGGCGGATCGCTTTGTTTGAAATGTTGCCCGGGGACTCGAAAGTTGCTGAACTGATATCGAGCGGCGCCAGTGAGACGGAAATCCTTGAGCACATGGAACGTTCTGATCATTCGTTGTTGTTGCACGATGGGATTGCGAAAATGCTTTCTGGGACAACGACCGCGGAACAAGTGCTAAACGCAGTTGCAATGTGGTGACGCGATGCCAGAGTATTCCTATGTTGCCACAAACCAAGCGGGGGCGATCGAACGAGGCCGCATCGAAGGGACTGGGCCAAGTGACGCTCAGGCGAAACTTATGAGCCGAGGTCGTCGGCTGGTCGGATTAAAGGAATCATCGTCGTTGTCGATCCGCGGAATTGTGCTCCGCGCCCTAACGATTCCAATTCCTATTTTGCGCCGAAGACGACTGCGATCGATCCATGCCGAACTCTTGCTGCAGCAGCTTGCGGTAATGTTGGGCAGCGGTTTGGAGTTGACTCCATCTCTACGAGAGCTAAGTCGATACAGCATGCATCCGTCGCAGCAACGACTTTGCGCAGAGTTGGCGGATGCGGTCGAGCAAGGACAATCGTTTTCAGAATCCTTGATTGAGAGCAAATCGTTTTCGCCGGTGGTCGCACAATTGGTCAAAGTTGGCGAGCAAACCGGTGAGCTCGCGACAACTCTGTCGCAGGCTGTGGAGTTTCTGGAGGCTCGGCGTCAGACGATGGGAACTCTGATTGCCGCTTTGGCCTACCCGTGCGCCGTCGCCGTCGCGGCATTGTCCGTGGCGTTTTATTTGGTCGTCTGGGCAATTCCGAAGCTCGCTGTGTTCTTGCACGCGATGGGGCGGCGTCTGCCTATGATGACTCAGTCGCTGCTCGACATTGCTGATCTGGTTCAACGCTACGGATTGACAGTGTTGGTTTTAGGGGCTGCGTGCCTGCTTGCTTTCGTAGCGACGTACTTGACTGAACGAGGAAGGTTTCGGCTAGACCAGAGCATGCTGCGGATTCCGATTGTCGGAACGCTTTTGCAAATGGCAGCGACGCAACAATTTGCCAGCTCACTCGCGCTGATGCTCAAGACCGGCGTGTTCTTGCCCGACGCATTAGAAACTGTGGCAGCTCTGCATCGAAACCGATTTCTTTCGAGCGTTGTCGTGAAGTCTCGCGAGCGTTTGTCCGTCGGTGAGAATCTTTCAGGAGCGTTTTCCGGATTCGGCTTTTCCCGTTTGCTGTCGAGCATGATCGCGGTCGGCGAGCGAACGGGTGATTTGCCTCGCGCGCTTGAACAAGTCGCGTCGTTTTATGCGGGTCAGTTGAAATCGCGATTGCAAACTCTGGGACGCTTGGTCGAGCCGGCCATCATCGTCGTCGTCGGCGGCATTGTTGGCTACGTTTACGTCGCATTTTTTATGGCACTGATCAGCGCCGGAGGAAATTTAAAATGAAGATGACTGCTCCAACGTCGCTCGCCACAATCGTTGTGCTCGTATTGGGATCGTCCGCTGTCGGCGACGCGTCAGATCCTACGATTCCAAGTAAAGCGATCACAGAGCGTTTGCAGACAACTGCGACCTCGAGCTTAGCGCAGCATGTCGAAAACAAGCTCCTTACGGTGCCACTTCAAATCAAGGCCATCATTTTGAAAGACCGCGACCACGGAACGGCGCTCTTATCGGACGGCGATTCCAAACTGATCGTTGTAAAACTTCGTCGGTCGTCGCTCGGCACATGGCGAGCCAGATTTGCGGTGCACGGGTCGGAATATGAAATTCGCGATTTCTCTGAATCAGCGATTGTCGTTTATAGCTTGACGACAAAACGCATGTTTACGATCAATTGAGCCATCTTTCTTGGTCCGCGCGTAGTGGATCTTGCTAAAGATCCCTGAAATATGCTTGGCGTAACGACGCCTGGAGCGTAGGAAGTTTAGCAACTTCCACTACGGGAGGATTCGGCGATTGCTCTTGTGGCATAATTTGCAAGTCGTGTTATATCAACGACTTGCGGGCAATGGCGGCGTTCCAAAAAATTCATGTCCAATGTCCGGCGTTGTTCAGATAGGCGGGACAAAGCGGTCCACGCCATAATGAAGCATCAACCGCCACGGGGGTATGCCATGAGCAACCAAGCGACTCAATCGACGAACAATTGCATTGCCGAACCGGAACTGAACGATTTCATGCTCGGCAAAATGGACGAAGCTCGTCTCGCAGAAATCTCGAAGCACATCGACGATTGCGACGCTTGCCAGGAAACGGTCATCGCGATCGCTCAGCAGAGTGACACGTTTGTCAAGGCGATCGAAGTTGCAAAACGCCCTGGCACGAACGACTTTGAAAACGAAAACGCGTTGGCCCGAGGTCTTCGCAGAATCGTCTCGGGTGCACGTCCGAATGCGACGCCGGAAGTTCTGACGGAAGCATTCGCACAGCAGCAGATCGGCCCCTACCATCTGGAAAGCCGGCTTGGAGTGGGCGGGATGGGAGCCGTTTTCAAGGCGACGCATCAGAAACTGAAACGAGTCGTCGCGCTAAAGCTGTTGCCTCAAGATCGTTGGGCGAGTGACGAGTTGATTGCTCGGTTCGAACGTGAGATGGAAGCGATCGGAAAGCTCGACCATCCGAATATTGTTCGAGCCAGCGATGCGGGTGACGACGATGGCTTGCACTTTTTGGTGATGGAGTACGTCGACGGGATCGATCTTTCTCGCATGGTTCGTCGGCTGGGACGAATTCCGGTGGCGGACGCGTGCGAAATTGTTCGGCAAGCGGCGATCGGACTGCAGTACGCTCATGAACGCGGATTAGTGCATCGCGATATCAAGCCATCGAATTTGATGCTCGGTTGGCAGCAGTCCGATGGTTTGAGCGTCGGGACGAGGCCGACTGTGAAGATTTTGGACATGGGTTTGGCGTTGTTGGGAGACGAGCATTTTCAAGATGAACACGAGCTGACGACCGTCGGTCAGATGATGGGCACGTTGGACTACATGTCTCCAGAGCAGGGGCTCGATAGTCATGAAGTGGACGCTCGAAGTGATATTTTTAGTTTGGGCGCGACGCTGTTCAAGCTGCTGACGGGCGAGGCTCCGTTGGACCATTTGAATCTCCGGACTCCGCTGAAAAAAGTGACAACGCTCGCGACAAAAGAGCTACCGTCAATTCGCGATTCACGCCCCGACTTGCCGGAAGAACTTATCGAGTTGGTCGACAGCATGCTCGCGCGAGATCCAGATGTTCGGCCGGAAGCAGCTCGTGATGTCGTCAATAAGCTTGGTGAGCTCGGAAAGAACGCGAATTTGAACGCGTTATTGAAACGAGCACTCGCTGCGGAAGACAACGAGCAGGAGGCGTCTCGTTCTCGCGGCGCGTTGTCGATGGCCTTGGGCCAAATTCCAGAAGAGCCGCTTGGCGTGAAACGAGATAGCGGTCGCTGGAACTTGTGGACCGCAGCGGGTTTGTTCGGCAGTCTCGCGATGTTCGCCGGAATTGTGTTTTATCTGGCGACCGATAACGGCCGCTTGATCGTCGAGGCCGATGGTGAAGATGCGACGATCGAGGTCCGCCAAAGCGACCGTCTGGTCGAATCGATCGAAGTGGCGACCGCTACCGGCGACGGCTTGAAAATTCGCTCTGGGAACTACGAGCTTGTTCTGACCAACGCAGGTGAAGATCTGAAGCTTGATCGCAACTCGGTCACGATTTCACGCAACGGAGAAGCAACGGTTCGAATCGTCAAGGAGGATGTTGACTCGATTGCGGGTGATAGTGTCCCGGCTGATGCAGATATAGGTCGACTCACATGGAACCGCGTCAGCGACGTCGAGACGTACGATGGACAGACCTACGACGAGTGGATGGCGTCTCTAAAGACCGAGCGAAAAGCAGAACGCATGCTGGAAGCCGTAAACGCTTTGCATCGCTTGCGAAAAGAGTCCAACGAGGAAGAAACCGCAAAAGCAATTCTGCAAACCATGCGAGTCTACGGCTCCCTGTCGGCCGACAGCAGCCCTCAAGGAAAACTGGTCAGCCGCGTGGAGCAGGCGATGCGTGACTTCAGTGATACCGCGTTGATTAACGCGATTTGCGAAGAAATTCGCAACGGCAACCAGCGAAGTCGCTCGTTTTTGCCGTGGATATTTTCGGGTAATGCTAGCAGTGTGCACGCTGTGTTAAGACTGAACTCAAAGAAACTTGCAGATAGCTTAGTACCATTGACGAGCGATTCCGCGACACGCACTTGGGCAGTCGAGCAACTCATTACCATTTGCTCAATTGACGACAAACTGGTGCGCGAGCGAGCAGACGTTGCGAGCCTCCTGTTCGAAGTAGCGACTGGGCGGGAATTCGATTCGCTCGATGCGAGTTTCAAGCAGGGCGTATTGAGCCATGTTGTAGCGAATGTGAAGGACGACACCTTAGACGTCGTCGTTCGCCTTTGTATCAAGGGTCTACAAGAAGTCGAACCGCGAACGCGGTTGGTGAGCGTCCGATTGATAAGGGACCTTGGGATCAATGGTTCAGATCCTGTACCGCAGTTGATTGAAACCTTGGGTCGTGAAATAACGTCGGGCGTGATGCCATTGCCAATTGAGACCAACGGATTCGAGGGGCAGCAAGGCTTTCGTGGTGGATTTGGCGGCGGCGGTGGCATGGGCTTCATGGCCCCCAAGACAATCGACGGATTGCAGTATCACCCGACCGTTCCTGACTTGCGGCTGGCGATTCTTGAGACGCTGACGGCAATAGGCCCCAATGCTGCGAAAGCGTTCGCCGAAGCTTTGACACCCGAGTTGATGTGCGGTGATTTGGAACGTGCGGAGATTCTCCGCCAATATCAAAAGTTAGTAGAAGAATTGGCAACGCTGACGCAAAAGACTGCAGCTGAGCTTTCGCAGGATGACGTGATCGATCAATTTGACGCTCAAATTCAGGATCTCGCGGCGCTAGTCATGGACGAAGAGTGGACATCGGCCGAGTATTCTTTCAATGATCACGCAAAGTCACTTGGTGAAATACTGAACGACGACTTCCTCCGTGATCCTCCGACGGGTCGCATGATTGATTTGCATAGACAGCTCTGCCACCAGTTTCAGAAGGAGCGTTCGGAATTCCAGGCTGCCTATGCGAAATCGGTGGAGGCGTTGCTCGCGAAAGCAAGTGTCAGACCTGACCTTGCTGCATTTGCCAAAGCGTTGGAAAACGGTCCGACGAGTGGTGCTGCGGCAAGTGAAGGATCGCGGCGTGTGGCGCGAGGTGATCGTGGTGTCGGTAGGGAAGGTGCAAGGCGTCAGCCAGCAGAGCAGGGCGGTGCGCTGTTTGGTGGAAAGACAGCCAAGCAGTGGCTGGAAACGCTGAAGAAAGAACGAGATCCCGAACAGCTTTGG
>JAGQPC010000662.1 GCA_020426925.1 Planctomycetales bacterium
GACACGCAGATTGGGAGCTTCGCTCGATGTCCTTCGGGACTTGGCCGATCGCATGAAGTCTTGTCGTTGCGGCGTCGTCTTCTTTGGATTGGGATTGAGCCGTACTGGCGCGGCACATCGAAACGTCGAAGCCCTTTTACGATTGGTCCGGGACCTGAACGCTCACACGCGATTTCACGCCAGGCGAATGCGAATGCATGGTGACGTAACCGGCGCGGATTCAGTGCTGTGTTGGCAGACAGGATTTCCCTTCAGCGTCAGTTTGAGCCGAGGCTACCCTCGCTACAACCCCGGTGAATACTCGGCCAACGAGGTGCTCGAACGAGATGAGATTGACGCCGCTCTCTTTGTGGGCAGCGAGGGCATTCACAAATTCTCTCCTGCGGCCGTGGCTCACTTACGAAAGATTCCGACTGTCATGTTGGATCATCCAACCGTGGACTCAGCCTTGCCGCCAACCGTTCGTTTCACCACGGCCGTATACGGCATCCATCTTCCAGGTACGGCATATCGAATGGATGAAGTCCCTATTCCGTTACGTGCCTTCTTGCCTCAACAGCACCCGAGTGATCAGGAAGTGTTGGACGGGATCTCGAAACGGATTGGTTAGGCGTTCGAGTTGGCGCTGTCGCCCAGAATTGACACTGTCGGCTCACGTTGACGAACGACGCTTGAACGCTAAAGCAATCCAATAGCCAACACGGGCAAGAGATCGTTCCCTTGTTGCGGCACGAAAATTGCGGTTGAGTCGTCAGAACGTGAATCGCGAGTCCGTACGATTGTCATGGAACTAGGGGATGAAGATGAATAACCTTCCGAAGGACCGCACGATAACCATTTCGGATTTTGACTATCATCGGCTTCAGGAATTGTTGATCGTGGCGAAGCAATTCGCCTCCCCTCAGCCAGCTTTTGTTCGCGACCTCGCAAACGAACTCCAACGCGCGAGCATTGTCCCGCCGGACCAAATTCCGCCGTATGTGGTGACCATGAATACGCAAATCAGCGTGACCGATACCGACACGGGCAAAGAGTCGTCTTACACGCTTGTGTTCCCCACCGACGCTGACCCCGACGATGGAAAGCTCTCGATCCTTTCGGACCTAGGCGTCGCGATTCTGGGATACCGCGTTGGCGACACCGTAGACTGGGAGTTTCCCGACGGCGTCAAACGCATCCGAATTAACATGATCGGCTTCCAGCCGGAAGCCACTAAACAATATGAACTGTGATGTTCGCAGCCAATAAAGGAAGAAACCATGAAAGTTCTTGTCAAGACTGACGGCCACATTAAAGGCAGCGCAAAGTTCACGCACCACGTTGAGACGGTGGTGCAAAATGCGTTGCACCGGTTCGGCGACAGAATCACTCGCGTGGAAGTCTATTTCTCCGACCAGAACAGCGGTGAGAAGTTCGGCGACGATGATAAACGATGCGTCATGGAGGCTCGGCCCGCCGGGCTACAGCCGATCACCGTGAGCCACCAAGGCGCGTCGGTGGAACAGGCTCTCGACGGCGCCACCGACACGTTGCAAAAAACGCTCAAGCGAAGCTTCGAGCGACGGGATGACCCACAGGGCCGAAAGTCGTACGCGGGCGACCAGGAAACCTAAACCGATTCTTTGATTTCCTACGCCGACGAACACAAATGCGATTTGATCGGTACCGGTGCGCTGAAACGTTTGATTCTGGGTAGTCTATCTCTCAACCTACTTCGATACGCTAAGTGCAGTGTTCTAGTCTCGCGGGCAAGCTAGTTGCATCTCCAGACGATCAAACACGACAATCAAGTTTTTTCAACATAAAACCATCGTATTCAAAGAGAAGATTCAGATGTCCGAAAGAACCATCGAACCGATTCGACGCATTCTCTTTCCCACGGACTTTTCGCCAGCCGCCAGCGCTGCATTCGAGTACGCCGAGCGTCTTGCTGCCGCTACTGGCGCAGGGCTACTGGTTCTCCATGTTCCTCAAGACTCGGCAACCGTCGGCCCTTTGAACAACGTAGATGGCGAAAAGAAGCGCCAGCTAGAAGCCGTTCAGTCGCAGTTACCTGACGTTGATATCGAACGTACCTTTTACGCTGGATCACCAGGCGAGGTCATCTGCTGGATCGCACAGGAACGTCGGTGCGACCAGATCGTAATGGGAACGCATGGGCGGACCGGTTTGATTAATCTGCTGATGGGCAGTGTCGCCGAATACGTGGTCCGCCACGCGCGATGTCCTGTGCTGACCGTTCCAAGCCGGCCCCGTGGTGAAGCCCCCTTGAAGGACCCCGCCATCGACTTCCCTCCGCCAACAATACAGCCTTTGTAGGAAGCTGGACCCATGCGACAGCGAGCCAACGCGACAGACAATGCCGAAACGATTGCCAAAGATGGCGTACCCGACCTTGCGATTGACGATGCTCGCAGTTGTTACCAACTGAAATTAGAACAGTGGGAGAACGAGGGCGGACGCGTCTGGACTATCAACGAACCTACTTCAACGATGCGCGACGCTGAATGTAACGATGTACTCAGGCAATGAATCCGACGTTGAAAACAAACTTGACCCGGCGGAATTGATCGACTGGTATGAGTCGCTCGACAGCATGGCGGGGCGACACGATCGCATGACGTCATCATAAGCGTTACCCGAGTAGGTACGATCACATGGCCGACTCATCTCCGTTCTATGTCACGACGCCGATCTATTACGTCAACGATCGGCCGCACCTGGGCCACGTGTACACAACAATGGTGGCCGATGTTGTAGCGCGATATCACCGGCTCAAAGGCGACGACACGTTTTTCCTTACGGGTGTCGATGAGCATGCAGCGAAGGTATCCGACACGGCTATTAAGAAGGGCATGTCCGCGCAGGCATGGGCTGACCAGAATGCCGCAGCCTTTCGCGATGTATTTCGCCGTCTTGAAATGACCAACGACGATTTTGTTCGCACCAGCGAGCAACAACACAAGGACCGCGTAACTCGCTATGTCCGGGCGTTGCTTGATTCCGGTGACGTCTATCAAGGCGAGTATGAAGGCTGGTACGACGCAGGCCAGGAGGAATACGTCACCGACAACGTAGCTGTACAGAACAACTACAAGTCAGAGGTCAACGGCAAACCGCTCGTCCGCAGAACCGAAAACAACTATTTCTTCAAGCTCGCGTCCTACCGCGAACCGTTACTGTCATTCTACGAGAATCGCGATCGACAGGGCACGCCGTTCGTTAGGCCAGAGGCTCGCCAAAACGAAATCGTCAACCGCATCAAGGAAATGGAAGATGTTCCGATTAGTCGGACGGGTTCAGGTGGCTGGGGTGTGCCAGTGCCTGGCGACCCAGAGCAGACGATCTACGTGTGGATCGACGCGCTGTTCAACTACCTGACCTATGTCGATACGGATGATCGACGCAAGTATTGGCAAGCCGGTGCCGTACACTTCATCGCCAAGGACATTCTTTGGTTCCATGCAGCGATCTGGCCCGCACTTTTGCTCGCGCTTCGGAAGTGCGACGGGTACGAATGGGTGAATCTCCCGAAGCAGGTGTATTCGCACAGCTACTGGATTAGCGCGTCCGGTGAAAAGATGAGCAAGTCACTCGGCAATTTCCTCGATCCCGAAGCCATCAACGACTACGTAAACGAGTTCGGCCTTGATGCGCTGCGGTACTTTTTGGCAACCCGCGGTCCATTGGGAGTCTCTGACAGCGCCTTCAGCCCAGACTTGTTTGTTGAGGTCTACAATACGGACTTGGCGAACACTTTCGGCAATTCTTGCTCCCGTGTGGCAAACATGATCGGAAGATATTTTGGCGGGAAACTACCGGAGCCTCTACCGGAGGGCAACGAGGATTTTGTTCGCTCCCAAGTTTCTGATTGGGTGTCTCAATACGCACGCCATTTTGAGATGTTGGACTTGGGTCGTGCCGGAGAGACAGGATTACTTGCGGTACGCGAAGTCGATGCCTATATCGAAAAGACACAGCCGTTTCGCTTGGCAAAAGAAGAAGGGCAGATGGCAGCCGTCGGAACCGTCCTCTACAACTGCGCTGAGGCATTGAGGATCGCCTCCGTTCTGCTCTGGCCGTTCATCCCAAATGCCTGTGAGGAGTTTTGGCGCCGGATCGGTTCCGATCAATACCGTGAAGCGCTCGCGGATAAAGGGACAGGCGATTATCGAAAGTGGGTGGCATGGGGGAAACTTGCGCCGGGCAGGCTTATTGATACAGGCAAGCCGCTCTTTCCGCGGTACCGGCTGGAGAGCCCGTGATTTAGCGTGATTGCAGTCGCGGATCGGGCAACACGCTATTCACAGTTACGCCACTCAGCGACACGTTAAACTGGGCAGATATTGACGAGCTGCAAGGACTCAATGTGTCTTTGGAAACAGCCCAAGGCATTCCGGCGGTCCAAGTCGTGCATCGCAGCAAGTCGTACAGCGCGCCAATCAACTACCGGCTGACCTTGTCCTACTCGGCAAACGAGACGGGCTGGACAGCGTCGCGCGGACCGTCATCCGCGAAGCGAAGTGTAGCGTGTTCTACTGTCAATCGTGAAACAGACAATCAAAAACCTTACGGATCACTTCCAGGAGAAGCAATCATGGAAAACGCAATGAAACGTTCCGGCGAAGGCCCTTCCGTCTGGGTTGTCGGCGATTTGTACACGATCAAGGCAAGGGGGGCGGACACCGGAGGCGCGTTCACGCTGATCGAGGCTTCAGTGCCGCCCGGTTCGGGGCCGCCTCCTCACGTGCACCATCGCGAAGATGAAGCATTCTACATCATCAAAGGACAGTTCGAGGTGCATGTCGATGACGATGTGTTAACCGCAGGTCCCGGTGATTGGGTGACTCTCGCCAAAGAGTCATTGCATCACTTTAGGAATATCGGAGCGGATGTTGGTCGAATCTTGATCCTGGCCGCACCCGCCGGGCTCGACGACTTCTTTCTCGAAGCAGGTCGAGTGGCCACTGACACATCAATTGATTCTGCCACCGTGACACCGGAAGACAAACAGCGCCTGCTCGACATTTCGCCCAAGTACGGAATCGACATCAAGGTCGCTCGGGAGTCGCAATGACAGCAATGCGCAGTTGGAGTTCGAGTGCGAGCAGCCGTTCCCAAGACGAAGCAAATGATCGACTGGCATTTCAATTATGCTGACGTTCAATACCAAGGGTGCCTCCAAATGTAGTTCGAGTTGGCACTGTGAGAATTTGTTTAACAAGTTTTGGTTTCGTGCCAGGTACGTCAATCAAATCAGGTTGTGCGCTCTTTCCTTTCAGCCGAGTAATGTTTGAGTCCGCTTACGGAAAAAAGGTTGGGGAGCTCATCCTCTGTAAGTCTGACTTTGCCGTCCTCGGCCCGCGCGTCATCGCGGCAGAGCGGACCTGCCCGTGACTAGAAACACTAAACATCCTTCTTGAACGCCAACAGGCGGAGTGCATTCAGTACAACGACGATCGTTGAGCCTTCGTGAAGCACAACGGCGGGGCCGATGGAAAGTCCCAAGAGCGTCGCTGGAACAAGCAACGCGACCATGCCGAGACTGATCCATAGGTTTTGCCGTATGATTTGATTCGTTGCGCGGCTGAGTCCGAGGGCGAACGGCAGATTGCTCAGGCTGTCGGCCATTAACGCGACATCGGCGGTTTCCAAAGCGACGTCAGAACCGGCCGCCCCCATGGCGACACCAACGGTCGCGTGGGCCATTGCAGGTGCATCGTTGACGCCGTCGCCAATCATTGCCACCTCGCCTTCGCTGCGCAGACGCTTGATCGAATCGACTTTGTCTGC
>JAGQPC010000663.1 GCA_020426925.1 Planctomycetales bacterium
CGCCGGCAAGCATCGTCGGTAGATTGCGCGGATTGTGAGTCGTACTCGCGCCCGAGCCGAAGAGGACGATTGTGTTGTCGAGTGCCGGGCCGTCGATGTCTTTGTACTCTTGTAACTTGCCGAAGAAGTGCGCGATCTGTTCGCAGAGGAAGCGGTCGTACTTGGCGAACTGCATCTGCCCGTCTTTGTCGCCGGCGTGTGAGAGGTTGTGATGTGTGCGAGTCAGGCCGAGCTTCAATGGAAACGTATCGCTGATTCCCATGCCATCTTCGCGATTAAGCATGAACGTGACCGACCGCGTGATGTCGGCGTCGAACGCCAACGCCACCAAGTCGAACATGTTGCGATAGTAATCCGCAGGTTGGCTCTCGTTCGTTACCGATAGATCCAGATGCGAGTGGTCCTGTTGCTTTAGCGGGATGTCGATCCATTTCTCGGACGCGATCAACCGCGATTCGATTTCGTTTAACGAGGTTAGATACTGCTCCATCTTTTGGCGATCGGACGCGCCGAGTTGCTTGTTTAAAGATCGCGTGCTCGCCAGAACTGCGTCAACGAGCTTGACCCTTTTCTTCAGCTTGGCACGCTGCGTTTCCAGTTCCGCGTGATCGCCCTTAAAGAGTCGATCGAAGACGCGGCGTGGGCTGTTCTCGGCGGGGATGGGTTTGCCGTCCAGGTTGTAAGAAATCGTTCCCGTTCGCGATAGAAAGCCGACTCCTGCGTCGATCGAAAGCACAAGCGACGGCTGGCGACAATGCTGCTTTGTGTGATGAGCTATGACTTGGTCGAGTGCGACGCTGTTAAAAGTTTTGCGATTGGGATTGTGCAGTGGAGCACCCGTCAGCCACATATCGGAGCAGACATGCGGGTCGGCCAACAGCCCGTTCGGATGATGCAGCCCGCCGAGGAAGCTGACCTGCTCGCGGAACGGCTTGAGCGGCTCGGTCGATTTGCCGAATTCGAAATCGCGTCCCGTCGTCGTCGGGAAAAAACTCCACTCGTTGATCTCGTGTTCTTCCTTCGGAAGAGCCATGCCGTTCGCGGTATACAACGCGCAGAAACGACGCGGCGCCGCTTCGGCAGCGTCCTTGCCCATCGCTTCCAGAACCGGAAGAGCAAGCGTTGTGCCTGCGATGCCTTTGAGAACGGACCGACGGTTGAGGATGGGCGGGTTAGGCATGTGTGCGTCCGAGTTGGGAGTTTTTCGTGGGCGTTTGGAGTCCTTTTTGACCCTCCCTCGGGAGGGTCAAAAACGAGCTCGCTAGTTTTTGGGGAGGGGCAAAATGGCGATCAACCTTCAAGGCCGCTTCAGGCAATTCCCCTCCCCGAAGCCTCATTCTTCGGCTCCACATTCCCGAGGGAGGGTGAAGATACTTCTGCAGGCAACCAGTGCGAAAAGGAAAAGAGAACTGCCTTCACTTCTTCAAAAACATATCGCTGTTCACAACGAACCGAATTATGTCTTGAATTCGGTATCCTTGCGGCTTTAATTGTAGCCCGTCTTCTTCCAGAAACACAACTTCATGGTATGTCAGATCTCGGCCGACCGCATACGTCGCCAAGTGCTTCATAAAGCTGAACGCCACGCGGTCGATGTTGTCTTTCGCGAGGTAGTTCTTCAAATCGTTCAGGCCAGCAATTTCGGTTCCATCCGGCAGTCTTGAAGTTGCGTCTATCTTCGGGTCATTCTCGTACAAACCACCAGCATTGAAGCCTTCGAACGGAAAGCCCCATGGGTCGATGCCGGCGTGACAGTTTGCGCAACCCTTCGCGTCGCGATGCAACGCAAGTTTGTCGCGCAGTGTCAGTGAACCGTCATCTTTTACCAATTCAGGAACGTTCGGTGGTGGATCGGCGGGCGGACGAGCGATCATTTTGCGAGCGAACCATGCGCCTCGTTTAATCGGATGCGAATGCCGCCCATCGGAAAGGCCCGCGAGAATGCTGGCTTGCGAGAGGACTCCGCCCAGGTGTTTGTTGTCGTGCTTCAATGGCACAAAGTCAAAACCGGTTTCGACGCGATGGCCGAGGCGATAGTAATTCGCAACGACATCGTTCGCCAAAATGAAATCTGACTTGATCAGATTCTGCAGGGGCAGGTTCTCGCGCATCAAGTGCTGTACGAACCGAATCGGCTCCTCGCGAAGTTGGGCTTTCGTGTCGCGAGTTAGCTTCGGGAACTGTTTTCGATCGACGCTCACCACGTCAAACTTGTCGAGGCTCAACCATTGCGAAACGAATTCGTGTGTGAACTGCTCGAATCGCGGATCGGCAATCATCCGTTCGATTTCCGAGTCAAGCGATTCATGAAGCGTGCCGTCTGCCGCTAGCTTCAGCAGCCGTTCGTCGGGTGAGCTGTTCCAGAGAAAGTACGACAGCTTGGACGCAAGCTCAAACGCATCGAGGTCTTCGGCATCGGGCGTGGTGCTATTTTCGATCAGGAACAGGAACTGAGGCGATGTCAGTACGACGAGCAGCGCGTCTTTGATGCTTTGGTTGAAGTCGTTGGATTCGGCGAACGACTGCTGCCACACGTCTATGATCGCAGCTTCTTCACCAGCGGTGATCGGTCGGCGGAAGGCTTTCGTCGCGAAGTTGCGGATGACTTGACGAGCATAAACCGGCCGAGTGTCGCGATCTGGCGAGTCGATGAAGATCCTGCGATGGGACGCGGGTGGCCACGATTTGTAAAAGGGACCTTCGAAGTCGATCGATTGAATCAGCAGCCGAGGTACGTCGCGGCCATCGGTGAATTCGCTCCGCACGCCGATCTCGCGGACGCCGGCCAGATAATTGACGTTGTTATTCTCAACGTTAGGGCTGGGATAGTTGTTGATCGCGCCCTCAAAAATGTACTCGGCGATTTCTTCGGTGGTGACGGTTTGCGGACGGCCAACGGGGCTCATCGTGCTGCCACAATCACGACGCAGCCCGACATGCACGCCAAGTCGCGGCAAGCGTTTTTCAAACGTCGCGAATTTCTGCGCGAGGCTATCAGTTTCGTCGAGCGGAGTTAGGACGACTCGATCGATCGCAACGCTGCCTTCGTATTTCGTTGTGATTTGCATTGGACCAGTCGGCAATCGCACGACGAGGAACGCGTCTTGATTGCGGTCGCCTGAGAAAACGCGATCGTTCAACGTAAGCGTCAGCTTGCGGTTTTCGTCCGACGGCGGAGCTATGCCGAGAGCCTGGGCGCCGGCCAAGTAGACATCGGCCTGATAAATGCCGGCTCGTGTGATCTCGATGTTTTGTGGTTCAGCTTGCGACTTGATCGTGATGACGCCGCCGCCGGTCGGTTCGGCTCGAGTGTGGCTGTGTTGATCGAGCAGCATCGCGTCGTTGTATTTCGCCGCGCGAACGGTGACGCGGAAGTTGCCGTGATCGGGTAATTCTCGAAGCGAAATCTTGAAGTTCGCTCGAGGCCCGTAAGTGCTCTCGACGCCAAACTGTTCGCGGCTGGGGATCGCGGGCCGCAAGATCAGGCCCTCGGGAACAGTCTGATAGGCGAGGCCCTTCGGGTAGCCTTCGCTTCCTCGCATGCAGGCGAAGACGGCGTGATAGATGCTGTCGTACTGTCGCCAACCGCGAACGGTGTCGTTGCCTTGGTAGCCCTCGATAAAACGAAACTTCGTTTGCATGTGGAAATGCTTGAAGTCGAATGGCTTGTCGGGGCGAGGTTCACTGACAATGTGGTCGGCGTTGTCGAGCAAGTGGCTGTTCGCGCCGAGGATTAGCTGGTCGGGGAACGGATCGGGATTGATCGATTTGCCGAGCTGCATGCGAAAGTGCTGGATGACCGGTTTGGTGTTCTCGTCGACAATCGACAAGTCGAGTGCCTTCTGTGCGATATCGAAGTATGCTTCGACAAGCAGCGGCGAAAGCAACAGCGTTTGGCCGTTATTGACGAAGCCATCCTTCGAAACGCCATCGGCAGGTAGCACGCCGGTCAAGTCCTCCCGCAAGCCCAGCAAATCTTCCAGCGTGTTGCGATATTGCGCGACTGTCAGACGCCGGGCCGAGCCATTTCTTTCTTTGTCGCGCAGTAATGCCTTTTCGATTGCTGCATCGATCCAGCGCGCGAGCGACTTTCGTTCGTCAGCAGTCGGCTGCGGTTCGTCTTCAGGAGGCATCTTCTCTTCGGCGACAAGTTTGCCGATCGTCTTCCAAAGAAACTGTCGTCGCCCTCGCAATTCGCCATCGAGCAGATCCAGACGAATGCCCGATTCCATCTCTTCCGCGCCGTGGCACCGCGTGCAGTGCTTGTTCAAAAATGGACTCACATGCTTTTCGAAAGTCCAAACTCCTTGCGCGGCCGCCGACTTGCAAGCGAAGAGCAGAACGATCACGACGTGGCAAGTCGCGCGAGATTTGACGCGGGGCATATTGATCTCAAGGCGGGGTGGGATGTTCTGACCATAACTGCGGGGCGAGAATGTAGCAGCTTCAGATCAGGGCGAGTGCACTTAAAAACGCCATGCTACCTACAATCGGGAGCTTTCGCCAAACACGATCGCGGAAAAAATCTTACGTCCACCAGAGACAACACAATTCAGCCGTAGCGATCACATCCCGGAGGCAGCTATAATGACCATTCCCACGATGGTTTCCGCCTCGCCAATCTCTGCAATGAAAGGCTCTCCATGCAATTTGATCGTTGCCCTGGCCCTGTGTCGCGTCGTAGCTTTCTGCAAGCCGGAGCAGTCGGTGTTGGTGGGCTAGGTTTGAATCATCTGATGGCGGCGCGGGCTCGAGCTGCTGCCGATGCACCGAAGGATACCGCGTGCATTTTTGTGTGGCTTCCGGGCGGTCCGCCGCACATGGAGATGTACGACATGAAGCCGCAGGCGACGTCGGACGTTCGCGGCGAGTTCTCTCCGATTCGAACCAACGTGCCGGGAATGGAAGTCTGCGAACTGTTACCGATGCATGCGAAGGTTGCCGACAAGTTTTCGATTATCCGGTCTGTGCATCATACGTTTGCTGATCATGGAGGCGGTCACAAACGATTCATGACCGGTCGAGATCCGAAAGAGCCAACCGGATTCGTTAACGACTATCCGGCGTGCGGATCGATGATCTCGATGATGCTCGAGCGTGAAAAGCGTTCCGATTTGAACTACGTCTTGATGACCGACCAAGGGCGACACGGGATCGACGTCTATAGTTTGGGGACGGCCTACCTGAGCAGCTCGACGGCGCCTTTCACGCTCGCCGGTGACCCAAGCGATGCTGGCTTCGAAGTCAAAAACCTCTCGCTTGCCGCAGGTTTGGAGAATCGGCTGCTCGATCGCAAGCGATTGCTTGATGGTCTTGATCACTTGCGTCGCGAAATCGACGGGACCGGTTCGATCGGAGCGTTGGACGAGCTGAATCAAACCGCGATGAACTTGTTGACGAGCGGCGCGATTCGGCAGGCGTTCGATCTATCGAAAGAGCCAGAACAAACGAAGGAACGTTATGGGCGGCATGCGTGGGGATACCGTGCACTGATGGCGCGGCGGTTGGTCGAGGCAGGTTGTCCGTTCGTCACGGTGGTGCTCGAGAACCCGTTTGTGTCGGGCGTGCCGTTTCCGAAAGACGGAACGTACAACTGGGATTCGCACGCGGTGAATTGTCACCTGTTCCGTGACGCACGCATTCGCTTTCCGATCTATGACCGAACCGTTACCGCGTTGATCGAGGACATTTACGCGCGAGGGCTCGACGAGCGTGTGCTCGTGGTTGTTACTGGTGAGTTTGGAAGGACTCCACGATTGGAGTATCGTCCCGGTACACAGACAAAAGTCGTTCAGCCTGGCCGAGACCACTGGCCGCAGGCGATGTCGATGATCGTTTCCGGTGGTGGTGCCGACCATGGCCAGATCATCGGAGCTACCAATCCACGCGGAGAAGAACCATCCGAACGGCCGCTGTCGCCGAACGATGTCTGGGCGACCATTTTCCGACATCTTGGCGTCGACTACGGGCATCCCATCCCGGATCACAACGGTCGACCGATGCCAATCCTTTCGGACGGCGAACCAATCCGCGAGCTGTTGGGATGAGCATTGGCCTTCACTCCATCCAGGCCAATATCCTGATTGACCTGTTTGTTGAGTGCATTGCACGCAACTGAAACGCGTGCGGTCTAAGCGTTTTCCCAGTCGACTTTTGGAGCTTCCGCCCAAAGATCTTCCAGAGCAAAGTACTGCCGAGTTTCGTCGTCGAACATGTGGATGACGACTGTGCCGTAGTCGAGCAGGATCCAGCGACTTTCCGCGTACCCCTCGATTCCCATGCGTTCGTCGTTGAGTTCCCCTTGGAGCTTGTCATCAATTTCTTCGCTGATTGCGTGCAGCTGTCGTCGACTACTGCCGGACACAATAACGAAGTAATCAAAGATGCAAGTCAGGTCGCGGAGGTCGAGAACCACGATGTCTCGGCCTCGATTGTCCGCAGCTGTTCGAGCCGCTGCGATCGCTAGTTGTAGACTTCGAGAAGCGTTGTTGTTATCGGCCAGTTTGGCCCCGTCCGAAGTTTTCGTATCTTGCAATAGAAGCTCCTTCGTGTGGAACATTGGAACGTCGGTCTTCTGAATAGGTGATTCGCCGTCACCGCGTCGC
Organism: Planctomycetales bacterium; assembly: GCA_020426925.1. Lineage (GTDB taxonomy): Bacteria > Planctomycetota > Planctomycetia > Pirellulales > Pirellulaceae > JAGQPC01. The sequence goes on from JAGQPC010000663.1 coordinate 6,606, forward strand.
GCGCTTTGGTGGTACGACCTGTGAAGCCGCTGCTTCTATCGTAAGCAGACCACCCGCGAGGGAAAAGGTTCGAGCACTCGATGCTAAACATGTCGTTCAGTAACTTACCGAATTCGAAACGACTTTGAACATCGGGTATTCCCTGATGAAACAAAAAAAGCCTGGCGCAAACCAGGCTTTTCAGTGGCTATAGGGCGTTTTTGAGTTTCGGCTAAAAAATGCCGATGGCAACCAAGCTGTATCTCACGACGAATCCCGCGACAACAACGCTAACAACGCTCATGAGTTTGATCAGAATATTCAGGCTTGGTCCGCTGGTATCCTTGAAAGGATCACCCACGGTGTCTCCGACAACGCCAGCTTTGTGTGCTTCAGATCCTTTGCCGCCGAAGTTGCCGGCTTCAATGTACTTTTTCGCGTTGTCCCACGAACCACCCGAGTTGGCCATAAAAATCGCCAAGCAGAACCCGGTCGTCAGTGTGCCGACAAGCAAGCCCATAACTCCTGCGACGCCAAGCAGCCCTCCTGCGACGACAGGCATCGCCAGTCCCAGCAACGAAGGGATGATCATCTCTCTTTGAGCAGATCGAGTGCTGATGGCGACAGGTCTTCCGTAATCAGGCTGTTGTGTGCCGTCCATGATTCCGGCGTTCTCGCGGAACTGACGTCGCACTTCCTCGACCATTCCTTGTGCGGCTCGTCCGACCGCTTTCATGGTCATTGCACAAAACAGAAATGTTGACATGGCGCCCAAGAAAACGCCAACCAGCACTTTCGGATTCATGAGTGTTGCATCGTAGAAGCGTGTGAAATCTGGCAGCGACGCCTCTTTAACATTGATCAACCTCGCTCCCGACGACTTGAATGCATATTGACCATGGCCAACGCTGGATAGCAAGTCGTCAACTCTGGCGGCACTTGCGTCACTCGATGCACGTACTGTTTTGATGTTTCTCCACGATTCGGCGATGGATTCATGCCGAATGTCGCTTGGCATCGCCATTAAGTAGGTCTCGTGCACCTCGTCTCCGTGACGATGGAAGTTCACAACAAATCCGTTCGACAGCTTGTAGGTTCCTTCGCCGGAATCGACAAGTCGCTCCTGCACGACGTCAGCGCCCCAATGCTCGAAGCCAACGCGCACTTGTTCGACATACGCAGCCAACAAGGCAAGAGCCGTCAAAGCAGCGGACCCAATCGCGAACCCTTTTCCGGTTGCCGCCGTTGTGTTTCCAAGGCTGTCGAGTGCATCGGTTCGCTCGCGCACTTTGGGGTCCATGCCAGACATTTGCGCGTTCCCGCCAGCGTTGTCTGCGATCGGCCCGTAGGCATCTGTTGCAAGCGTAATCCCAAGCGTGCTGAGCATTCCTACTGCAGCGATGCCGACTCCGTATAGTCCCAAGGAAAAGTATGTAACGTCATTGAAATGAAAACCGTTGGCGAATCCGAAGGCGAGCACTGTTCCGAGGCAGACGACGATAACCGGCACCCAGACACTCATCATGCCGTCAGCCACGCCGCCAATAATGATTGTTGCTGGGCCAGTTTCTGCTTGTGCTGCGAGGCGTTGAGTCGGGGAAAACGCGTCGCTAGTCGAAAATTCGGTCCATTTCCCGATGAGCCATCCAGCTCCGAGCCCCACGCCAATGCTGAAAGCCACTCCGGGGATTCCCCAAAACAGCGTTCCTTCAGTTTTGGGCATCAGCCAAGTTGATAGTCCCATTGCCGCTAAAATCACAAGCAGCGTTGCCGCATTGATTCCACGCGACAAGGCCTTGTGCGGACCGCCGCCCGCGCCTGATTCGTCTGTCCTAACGAGATAGATACCAACAATCGAAAGAAAGATTCCCGCCGCCGCAATTACCATTGGCAACAACAGCGTTTGGATTTGTGCTTGCTCTTGACTCAGATTGCCAGCGCCAAGATTCCCGCTGCTGTAAGCAGCCACGCCTAAAGCCGCCGTAGCGAGTATCGATCCGCAGTACGATTCGTAAAGATCTGCACCCATGCCAGCGACATCGCCGACGTTGTCGCCAACGTTGTCCGCGATTGTCGCCGGGTTTCGCGGGTCGTCTTCGGGAATTCCTTGTTCGACCTTTCCAACAAGGTCGGCACCAACATCAGCCGCTTTCGTAAATATGCCGCCGCCAACGCGAGCAAACAGTGCTTGGGCGCTCGCGCCCATACATGCGCACAACATGGTCACGGTCACCCAACCAAGATCCAACTTCAATCCGAATCGTAGGAACGCAAACCAGAGCGACATGTCTAGCAATCCCAGGCCAACAACTGTTAATCCCATCACCGCGCCCGAGCGAAATGCGATCTTGAGACCATCGTTGAGTGATTTTTCTGCGCCGGCTGCCGTGCGATTGCTAGCACACGTCGCTGTCTTCATCCCGAACCAGCCGGCCAGGCCTGAGAAAAAACCGCTTGTGAGAAAGGCGATTGGAACGGCCCACGACTGAACTTTTAGCCCGAATGCAAGGTAGATCAAGAGAATGTCGATAATGATGAAGAAAAAGATAACGACTTTGAACTGCTGCTTAAGATACGCCTTTGCGCCTTCTCGGACGAAACCGGCGATTTCGATCATACGAGCCGTACCTTCGTCGGCACGCATCATCTCACTGTAGAACTTGTACGCGAACGAAAGGGCTGTTAACGCGCCGCCAAAAACGACGGCCCAAATCAGGAAAGGTAAAGTGTCGCCTGCGCTGCTGCCGTCGTCTGCGACCAAACTGCAGGGAAATGTGACGCAAGCAACATAGATTGGAACGGTCGACTTGTATCGCTCAGCCGCCCGGATGGCCGCCAGGGCACACGCTCTCATGTTCAATCGCCTTCTCAAAATATCGTCAAGTCGGTGGGTGCTTTGGAATCCATGATCGTCGTGTCAACGAACGTTAATCCCGCGAATCCAATCGCAGGATGATATTGTTTTTTTTCGTTGCACATAACATCGAATCGAACCGGTTTTTGAATTCCGTAAAATCGCGTTGGAGATCCTATATTTCCGCGGAAATCTTCGCCCAGCCCATCAAATCAGCAGAATAGCCACTCGCCACATATTTATGAACCCGGCACCCGACGTCGCTATCGAAGGGTTCACAACCGTTGTATCCAGCACAAACCGCGTTCTGGCCGCTGGACGAAGCCAAAAGACTTGGATTAGCAGCGGAATCCGACTATCCTGTATGATCTTGGGATAGGCACACGCCAGGATGGCAATCGATCGCGATTCTCTCTTCCGGAACGGAGCATTCAGAATGACTTTTTGTAGACTCGTTATTGCGGGACTCGGTCTGAGCGTGGCACTCATGACAGGCGTGGGAGCTGCCGAGCGCGCCAGTTCGTCGAAGTTGACAAAATCTCCTGCCGATGGCTCGAAGCTAGTCGAACTGTTTCAGGCTGTTGACGACAAACAAGTAGAAGTGAAGTTCGTCCCCAAAAACACCGAGAATGCGACCGTCATCGTCAAGAACCTCACCGATAAACCGCTCTCCATCAAGATGCCTGAAGCCTTCGCAGGCGTGCCAGTGCTCGCTCAACCCGGCAATCGCGGCGGTGGAGGAGGCAACCGTGGCGGTGGCGGCGGTGGTGGCCTTGGCGGCGGAGGTAACCAAGGCATGGGCGGCGGAATGGGTATGGGTGGCATGGGCATGATGGGCGGCGGCATGTTCAATGTCGGCCCTGAAAAAGTAGGCAAGCTGAAAGTCAAAACTGTTTGCCTAGAGCACGGAAAGCTTGATCCCAATCCTCGCGTTCCGTACGAAATGAAGCCGATCGAAGAGTTCACCAAGAAGCCCGAGCTTATCGAAATCTGCAAAATGCTTGGCCGGGGCGATTTGGACCAAACGACAGCACAGGCAGCAGCCTGGAACTTGAGCGATGGGCTCAGCTGGGTCGAACTGGCCAACAAAGTGAAAGTCAAGCATCTAAATGGCTCTGTCGAAATGTACTTTTCACCGAAGCACATTCGCGGCGCGATGCAAGCAGTCCAAGTTGCTGTGAACGTCACCAGTGAGAAACCGAGCGACTACATTAGCCCTGGCGAAGAGCTCGACAAGGCAGCTCGCCTGGAAGACTCAACTGTGGCTCGCTAACTGTAAAATTTTGTGCGTCCAAACAGAAAACGTCCGGGCAATCGCTCGGACGTTTTTTGTATCTGGCGCATTCTGATGGATCAAAATCGTTTGTGTTGCTCAACCGTTTACTCGGTTGTCGCCGTCATTTATGACACTGATATCTTTGTGCTTTCCAAGGGCGACAAGATTGTCAAACGACCTTGGAAAGGTAACGTCTGGGAATACCAGCTCACCGTCCATCTGAATATCAGTGCCATTTCCCGATACCGCGTTATTGATGAATCTGGAAGTGTTGGCTCCGTCTCTCACCAGAACGCCAATTATCGCATTGCCGGACACTTCATTGTTGGCGACATGCCAGCCCGAAGCGGTGACCGTATCCCACTTACAGAAGAACATACCGATAAAGTTGTCCGACACATTGTTGAACTGCATCCTGCCCTTCGCGTCGGATGCAAAGACTCCGATAAAGAAGTGACTGACGTCGTTGCCGAAGATCTGCGTGTGGCGACCTAAGCTGTTGACGATACCAACGCCGTCATCGATGCCAACTATCTCGTTTCCGCGAATGACGGTGTGGTCTCCGCCATCGACGAGAACACCAACTTCATGTCCAGAGATCTGATTGTTCTGAACGGTCACTCCTGGCGAATCCTCAATTAAGATTCCGATGTTGCTAACGCTGGGGGACTGGATCGTGAGCCCTTCGATCAGCACGTCATGAGTTCCATCAACGTGTAGGGCCGCCTCGCCTTGCGCCGCGCCGTGAGTTGGCGTCGTCGCGCTTTCGATAATCGCACCAGGCTGGCCAATGATCTTCACGGGAATGTCGACAACAACACTCGCAGATTCGATGTGCATGCCGCTTTCGACAAGCACAGTGCCACCCGGACCGGCACTGGCAATCGCACCCGCCAGTCCGTCGACGGACCCGGCTTGCAGAGTTACAGTTTTGGCTTGCCCGTCGTGAACTGCTACAGAAACGCTGAGCTCGGCCGCGTCAGGGGCCGCTTTGACTTCGCACTGCTCGTTGGCCGCAACAACGCTACAGTCTGGTGCATCGACGTCCACGGCAACCGCCGTCATAAGGGCGCGGGCTTCCAGCGATTCGAGCGCCAGTCGGCCACCTGAAAGTTGGCATCGAACGCGACCGTTGGAACGCAAGAACAAGGATGTCATTCGGTTGTTTGACATTTCAAGACTCCAGATTTTCGTAGATTGAGCGTGAAAACACGTGGTCTCGTATTGGACCTAATGTCTTAGTGCGCAATCGCGTCTCGCCTCAGCTCACTTACGCGAAAAGTTTTCGAAGCGGCAGCTGCATTGATGGACGTCGGCGATAGTGCTAGAGAGGGCAATTTACCGTGCGCGAGCCAAAGCAGAACGAGATCTCATTTATGGTCTCAGCTTAGTTGTCCGATGGCGTAAGACCGGCGACGTTAGACTGCTCTGTCGGATTGCTCAGAGCTTTGTGATCAGGCCGCAGTTGCCTGAGGAGTTCGAAGACGTCCGCGTAGACTTTGGCTTGCGCGACGATGTTGGTCGCCTCATCGTCACTCGCAACATCCAACCCGCGCGCGAAGGCCTGGGCGGCGCGACGGGTTTCACCAATGAATTGGTATGCGATACCCAGTCGCACATAGGGATTGTCATTTTGAACAATCTTAAAACTGTCTTCGAGTTGTCGAACGACTTTCACGTTATCGGTCACTGAAAACCGAAATCGGCCTAACGCGTGTCCCGGCTTAAAATCCATGACGAATTTCAAACGAACCTCATTTGGATTTTTGATCGGTTCATCCAGGACGTAGATAATATCTTGTTCGTCAGTCGCACTGAAATCAGTTTCTAGATCTCCGTCGATGGTCACATTACCGTCATACCGACCATCTGCGGTGCGGTAGGCTCGGAAAGCAGTTTTGAACTTTAGCTCTCGTTCGCTACCGTCCGATTGTTCGATAAACAATCGGAGTTCGGTGAGCTTATAATCGCCGACGCTCAGACAGCGGCCGACATTTCTGTTTGGCAGGCTGCGATCGAAGATTGGGTCCAAACGCACTGCGGCAACGTTGTCAAGAGTGGTGGAGGTTGTGACCGTATATTGGTCTTGCGCGGGATTCAGACCGTCCGCCAGAAGCGAATGGTCTTGCAGAAATCTTAGTCGCGCCCCACCTGCGGAAGTCGCAGTTAGTGGGCTCAAGCGACGCCAACTGGGAGACTCGCAATGGTAATAGACGGATGTTGCCAACTTGCCAGCAACCGATTCATGCTTATCACGTTGTCCGGTGGTCCATTGCTGTTCCTCTTCAAAGAGTTGCTCGTATAGTGTTCTTGCTGTGTTCAGGCTGGTCGCCGCAACAACTTTGCGAGCTTCCGGCGATTCAATTTTTGGTTTATCGTCAATGGCAACCTGCAAACCGTGGATGTGATATGCTTCTGCCACGCGTCGCCGTGCAACGAGCTTATCCTCCGTAGCTTCGATGTAGGCATCATACGCTTGCCTAGCCTGCTCAAACCGGCCTGCTCGAAGTGCCGCTCCACCTTGAGCCCACAAGTTGTGCTCATCCGGATGATCTTTTTCCTGCGAAATCCAATGCCTCAGCGACGATGCCCATTTGCCGACTCGCTCGAATCCTCGCGCCAAATCGTCATGTTCGTCTGTGAATCGAACGAACAACCCATGTTGCGACTCGTCCGCCGTGACTTCAACTACGATCGAATTCCACCCCGACTTGAGCGAAATATCGACAGCCTCATCGTCCTTAACAACCGGGCGATGCTCAACGCGTTCTGAGATCATTTCGCCGTTGCAATAAAACTTCATTTGCCCTGTGACACCGATCAGGCAGCCGATGTCCTGGTCGATTGCTGAAAAGATCCGCAGACCGACGAATCCGATAGCTTGCTCAGTGGAACTCGAATAATAAGAAAAATTGAGGTAGTGTCCGTTCTCAAGTTCGTCTGCTACCCACCGTGGATCGAATTGGCTGTCAGGTTTGGCTAAGCACTCGTCGATGCTCGCCCGTATCTCATCAAAGTTGCTACCGTCAGTAAAAGGCCCAAACGCACTCCACTGGACGGGAAACCACGTCGGCGAATCTGCCTTGCTGTCGGCTGCCCCGCGACGAAAGTCGGCTGCTGCTTCGTCCCAACGACCACTGCGAGCGAATATTCTTGCGCGAAGTTGAAGATCGTCGGACTTTGGATTCGATTCAACCCGCTTCGAAAGGCGAGGAAGTAACTGTGGTGACAATTCTTTGGCATAACCGGGAACCGCATCCCAGATCAGAATTCCATTCCGTGCGGCGGCCGCGACTTTCAAGTTGTCAGGACTAAAACCGACGGTTGAAATGGGTGCCAAGTCGTCGGCGTTGAGTGACAGCAGTTCGTGACCAATTTCGACATCCCAAATGCGGACGGTTCCGTCGTCGGATGCAGAGACGACTCTCTTTCCGTCGCTGTCCCAGCGAACTGAGTTTACTGGCTGTCGGTGACCTTCCATTCTTCGGATCTCCGATTTCTTTTCGAGATCCCAGACGCGGATCGTTGCAACCGATTTTGCCGTGTCGGCAGAAACGGAATGAGCATCGGAATTTTCCCCGGCTACTGCCAGAAGGTTGCCGGTAGAGGTCAGGCAGATCGATCGAAGTTCCAGGCCGGGAACTGGGATCGTTGCGATTTGAGCCCGCGAATTCGTGTCCCAGATGTAAACCGTGTCACGAACGGCCGCGACAATCCAGGGCTCCGTCGGGTGCCAGTTCAGCGATTTGGGAACTCCAAGTGTATCGAAGCGGCAAAGTTCTGAACCAGAAGCCACGTCCCAGATGCGAATTGTTTCGTCTTGTGCTCCGGAGGCCAAACGGTCACCTCGATCGTGCCAGGCAAGCGAACGGATGCCTTTCTCGTGTCCGGGCATTTCGAACGTGATTCGCTCGCTACCGGGCTCCCACATTCGAATCAATCCGTCTTCGCTTCCAATTGCCAACGCAGTGCCATCGGGACTCCACAGCAGATCAGTGTGCCAGTCCAAAGATGCGTCGGCGAGCGTATCGATCAAGTTTCCGGTAGACAGCTCCCAAATGTTGACTTCATGCTGTCGGTTTCCATTTACGCTTGCGATGAGCTCCTCGTCTGGATGGATTGCGATGCGGTGGAAGGTTCCTTTTGATCCGCCGATTCTGGCGTCAACTTTCCTGTAGGGTTTGTCTCGGAATGCATTCCAGATCCGGACATCTTTACTGCCAGAGGTGACCAGTTTTGTTCCGTCCGGGCTCCATCCACAGCCATAAAATCCACCAGTGGGCGACCAAATCTGATTGACGATTCGTCCCGTGGTGACATGCCAAATATTGACACGCGTTCCGGCGTATTCCGCTGCCGCCAAGTGCAGGCCGTCTGGACTCCAACCCGTCCAACCGACGGTCTTTTGCATGAAAAACGAGTTCGAAGCCTTTCCGCCTTCTTCGAGCTGGAAGATCCGAATGTTTTTCTCACGCGCAATTGCAATCTGTTTTCCATTTGGAGCAAGTGACATTTGATCAATTTCAACATCGAGTTGCACGAGCCGGATTTCATCGCCTGTGTTTGCGTTCCAAACACGGATCGTTTTGTCGCGGCTTGCGGAGATGATCTGCTTCCCGTCGGGGCTCCAGTCGAGCCCTTGAATCTCTTTCACATGGCCTTTCAGAGTTACTAACAACTCAGGCGAAAACGGATTCCAGATTTTGATTTGGTTTTCACTGCCGACGACAGCCAATCGCTGGTCATCCGGAGACCAAGCTATTCTTCCTTGCGCGTCGAGGTCATTCAGATGTACGACCTTCTCCCACTTGTCGGCATCCCAAAGATACATGCCACCAATGCAGACATACTTGCCATTGTGGCTCCAGAAAAAGTCTCGTGACCAACCGGTGTCTTTGTGAAAAAGCCATTCACCGGTTTTCGCGTCATGCGCCGTAAGACCGCCGAACATCGAGAAGACTTTGTCTCCAGATGGATGAAACGCGGTTGTGACCTGCGGTTTTTGCGTTGGGATGACAAGACTTTCTGGTTCGTGTGCGAATGAATTCAAATAATACCACTCCCAACCACGGAGATCCGGACGGCCGATTGTTGGCTTCACTTCCGACAGCAAGCCGCGGACTTTGAGTGATGCTTGGGAGTCATTCAGCGCTTGCTGCGCTGCAAAAACCGAAGATGCATAGAGACTGTGTTGCGTCAGTTCTCGTTGACGCGTCGCATCGTGTTGCGCGAGTACGGCAGCCTGAAGAGCTTTTCCTTCATTGTCGAGCGCTTTCTGCTTTTCTTGGACGAGCAACCCGTTCATCGTAGCTAAGTCGCGGAAGTGCCGAGCAGCGATCAGAGATCCGAAGGCGACGAGAATCAGCAATGCAGCGACCGTTGCCAATGAGGTTGCCAAACCTTTGTTGCGGCGCGACCAACGCACGAACTGCTCAGCGTACGAAATGCGACGAGCCTTAATTGGCTCGTCATTTAGAAAGTGCTGTAGGTCCTCCGCCAGCATCGCGGCGGACGCGTAACGGTCGCTCGGATTGCGTTCGATGGCACGGTGAACGATGGTCACCAGATCTCGTGGCACTTCGGGATTCAGACGATCAAGCCGCTCGACCGTCCCACTTGTAATCTGTTTGACAAGCTGTTGGCGTTTGCGATTTCCGAACGCTGGTTCAAAAGCCAGCATTTCGTACAAGGTTAGACCAAGAGAATAGATGTCACCGGTTGGCGACGCGAGACCGTCGAATGCCTCCGGAGGCATGTAACGTAACGTCCCGACGATGTCGCCAGTTCGAGTCAAGTCTTGTTGGTCATTCGCCTTCGCGAGACCGAAGTCGGTCACCCATGCTGCTCCGCGCAGATCGAGAATGATATTCCCCGGTTTGACATCTCGATGGAGGATTCCCTGTTCGTGAGCATAGCTTAACGCTTCTGCTGTCTGCCTTCCGATATTGGCCACACTCTGAAAGTAAGTCCGTTGCCTGGCGTTGACTCCAGACCGCGCAAAACTGTCTGCATGTGAGCTAGAAGAACGCGATACGGAAAATGTGCCAGATGAGAGCGACGCTGACGACTGCGAAGATCGTGGTTTCGTGGCAGCAGATAGTGAGGGATCGCTGTTCGCTATGTCGCCGGAACGACCGCATTGCACTGTAGCATCATCACTGCGACTGACGTATTCACTGCTCTCCAGATTCGGCCGCCCGGTTATTAGCGACAGAGCGACATCGGCTGCTGAGATGTCGGAGTTTGGAGCGCTGCGCACTCTAGATGCATGTGACACTCGGCTGACTTTCAGCTCGCCCGGCGTTGTAACGGAGGAATCGCCTCGTTTCTGCAAGTGTCTTAATTCATCGAGCACTTCGTCTAAGCCCAGCCCTTGGATGAACTGCATCACGTAGTAGCTGAGCCCCTGTTCTTCTCCCACGCCAAACACCGGAACGATGTTTGTGTGGTGCAGCTTAGCCGCCGCCTTTGCTTCGCGTTCGAACCGCCGCTTCTGTTTTGCATCTGCCAGTTCCGGAAGCACTTTCAGTGCTACATGCCGGCCCAACGACACCTGCTCTGCTTCATAGACAATCCCCATGCCACCTCGGCCCGCTTGCCGGATAATCCGAAAGTCTCCGATCTGCGACGGAAGTTTCTGATCGGTACGGCACCTGGGTCCTGATGCGATGATTGAGTCATTACTATCTGGTGAAATGTCCTCCATCATCATCATGGCAGGAAACAGATCTTGGATCTCTTCTGCGAATTCAGGGTATTGCCGCGCGTAGTCATCTGGGGCAGGACTTTCACCACGGCGATATCTTTCTGCGAATTCTTCCGCCAGCTGCTCGAAGGTTGGGCGTGAATGGTTGTCCGATTTCAATTCTCGCTCCTGCCGTGCTGGGGCGTCCTGCTATTTGTCAAAGAGACCAGGAATGTCCTTCAGTTCGTCCTTCAGTCGCTTGAGAGCACGTAGGTAGCGCGTGCTGGCTGTTGATTCATCGATTCCCAGGAGTTGGGCAGCTTCAACATTTTTCAGATGCTCGAAATGACGCAGCGCGAGTATTTCGCGATCACCGGCGGACATGCCGTTGAGGACATCCTGCACCTGAATTCGTGTTTCAGCCTTAACGGCGGCCTGCGATGGAGAGGTAAGTTGCCCCAGAAGCTGCGCCGCCAAAGAAAATGAATTCGCTTCTGGCAAACTTCCGCGATGGAGAGCGACCTCCTGAGCAGCATCGCGCATCTTCGCACCCAGATGGTGCCGATGCGCATCGATGAGCTTCTGTCCCACAATGTGCCGCAGCCAGAGATAAAACGGGAGTGGCCGCGTTTCCAGGTAGTCCGGTAGGCGCTTCGCAGCTTCTAGATACGCTTCCTGGAGGATGTCGCCGCAGTCTACCCGTCCCTGCAGCCGACGATTGAGCCTCAGCCGCACCATGCGTTTGAGACGCTGGTGATGGCGAGAAAATAGCTGGTCACGTGCGGCGGCGTCTTCTGCTGCCGCCTGCATCAGCAAATCGGTCGTGATTTCGGAATTGGACGCAAATGACATACTCTTTAATGCGCGAAGATTATTGAAGCCAGCTCAACTAATCCTGATTTTTTTTCCAAATATTTTCGAGGGCAGCACCAGCACGCCGAGTTGCCGCTCGGACGTTCATGTCGGTAGATTATCGCCGATTCGCTAGCGGTAGTGCAACAAATTTTAGCGGCACGCTGCAGCCAGATGCGTTAACGGGAACTTTTTCGCGAGAGCGTGGCTTGTGGTCGAGCGTTAGCGATCCCCCCAGCGTCGAATTCCTGTAGCTCGCTAACGTTTTTGTATTGCGCAATAACGACCGTTCATAGCTATTGGCCAGCACTCGATTTTGTCCTGACGTTTCTAACGATGAAAAGCATTGCTACAACGAGCAGGGTCAGTGACGAGGGTTCTGGCACCCCAACGAAATATTGCGTCGCTCGATCCCAGGCAGCGAGCCCAATTTCAGATCCGATGATGCGCCCTGGAAGGTCGTCGGCAGGTACGTGGATGCCTCCGTAGAGTCTAGATAAACCAGCTTCGTCGGATGCATCGAAATAGGTTGCCCATTGTAAGGTCAAGTCCGTTGATGGGCCGTATTCGAATTCCAAGCCTTCGCCTTCATGGAAGTCGTACTCAAACATTCCACCTGGAAAGAACTTATCTCCAGTCAGCCGTGCCATCACTTCGGCAGCCGCCCGGCTAAAGGTGGAATGTCCAGACAAATAGGCGGCAAAAGGCGGAGTCACAAAGTCGTCTCGCTGGTAAGGCAACCACTCTTCGGCAAGGATCCAGCCGACTCCACCCATGTCGTCGGCCGATTCGATTGGATATTCCGGAGGTCCCTGCCAAGCGTAAATCGCGATTTCGCCTTCGTGTCCAGCGAGGTGTTCGTGCGCATTGCCTGGAGACGTTGACGCGGGCGTAATCACTTCCACCAATCCCGCGTCGAGCGTTAGGCCGTCCGGATGGTACGTGCTAATGGAGTTGCCGCCGATGTTGACGGTCAGGTTTGGATCAGAAGATTGGCCGAGCTGCCCCATATAGCGAATCATCGAAACGGGACGTGAATAGTCGTAGACTCCTTTATGATTCCATGCGGCGATCCCAGCGTCGTGTACCGCACCGTTCAGTGCTAAGTACATCTTTACATCCCACTCAAGATTGTTGGAAACCGGATGCAGTCCGCCGATTCGCTTGGGTACGCCCAATTCGTCGAGCTTGTCCGAAACGTCGTTCCCAATCACATTCCAATGGCCGGGCGGCGCTTCGGAATCCGGTCCGTCGGCCCAAAACTCAGCGATGATTCGTCCCCAATCGCCGTGCTGAACAATTTGAGGTTCATACGGAAGCTGTGTTGCTGGATTGATCGCGTAGCCCTGCTGCTGATAGGTTCCCAATAGGCTGTTCCCTCGACTCGCTGGCGAAATGTTGATCATGTCCGTCGAGTCAATGGCCAACTTGCTGGAATACCGAATAATTTCATTCACGGAAGTGCGAAACTCGGCGTCGCGAAATCCATTCAGTTGAGGCGGCAGGCCCTGATCATGGTATACACCGACAACGCTTCGATCTTCCGCCGTCATTGCAAACGACTTGACGTCGCCCCAATAGGGACTGAGAAAACCTTGTACTTGTTCATTGATGAGCTGACCAAATTGATCGCGACGTTCACGTAAGAACTTCAACGGCTGCCATCGATTCGGATTATTGATTTGCGTGCCAGGGATGTCGAAGGTCATCGGAGGGTTTACTGCTTCATAGCCAGACGGGTTGGCGTAGTCAGCCTGCTCATTGGCTCCGTCGTTGAGTCCGTAGTGAATGATCGAATCGGCGATTCGGTTTCCAAGGGCGGCGGCCGAGTCTCCCAATTGCGACTGATTATTCACGTCATAGCCCAGTTGAATCATTTGATCGTCCAACGCATCGCTCGTGACAAGGCGTCCAGGACCCGTTCCGCCGGGACCATCGACGAAGCGATGCCGCAGCAATCGGTATGCTGCATAACTGATCGCCTCATTTCGTGATGATTCAACGTCTGTCGCTGTTGCACGCTCGCTGTATAAGACCTGCGAGGCAACGTTGTCGTAGGCGGCCCATGCGTCGTACATCGCGGCCGAAACATGGTAAAGATTGCGTGCGTGAATTGTTGGGCGAGCAGTATCGTTTCGGATGGCATTCAAAAGCTGCTCGTTCCAAAGTCTCGCTACCGAATGATCTGAGCCACAAACGTCAACTCCGAAGCAAGCTACACGCAGAATCACTACTAACAGCTGCCGAGACATGGCAAACCTCTCTACATAAATCTGACTCATCGAAAAGTGAATCCTGCGGCGCTGGGGAATCGCGGCACATTGAGCACGCGAAATCACGATCCCACGTGAAGCGTCATTCCTTCGCTATAGACAAGTGCGCAAGGAGCCAACTGTTGAGCTCAGGCGTTTGCAACTTTTCGTGAAAATCCACCAAGACGTTTCTCCAGCTGATAAATGCGTTGCCAGCAACAGCTCATCGCCTGCGGCCGATTTCTCGAATTCAGACATCGCTCAATTCGCGATTCGCTAAACCAATCGCAACGAACAAAACTCACGAAAAACGAATTTGCACTGAGCTGAAACAGAATCTTCTGCGCTTTGAAACTGAAGATCAGGCGAACGTATCGTTCGTACTGCACGACGCCCATTCAATGGTTTTGCAAAGGAGTTTTAGAATGTTTAGCAGCTCATTTGGTTCACGGGGCACCGTAACGCGTCAATGCGAAAACAGGTCTCCATCTAGGTTCATCCACGCGGCGATGGCAAGGTCCGCATTGGTCGCTGCCATTGTCAGTTTTCCGTGTAACGCGTCGATTATGATTCCTGACGGACTCGAACCGGGCGATACTTATCAGTTGGTTTTCAATTCGAGTCGGTCAATCTCTGCGACGTCATCGGACATCGAGACCTACAACCGTTTCGTGCAGTCAGTTGCGGACCGAGCCGGACTTGGCGACTCAGAAGGCATCACTTGGTCGGCGATCGTATCGACAGCTGACGTCGATGCCCGTGATAACGCGATCGTCGGATTCGATACACCTGTCTACAACTTCAACATGGAAAAAGTTGCCACTGGTTACGATGACATGTGGGATGGTCGATTGTTG